>JAFDBU010000089.1 GCA_019313095.1 Deltaproteobacteria bacterium
AAGGGTATCAACCAGGTAAACGTACACCAGGAAGTCGGTATGACTTTTGCCGCAGCACTGAAGGCCTTTCTGCGCCAAGACCCGGATATCATCATGGTTGGAGAGATTCGTGACATGGAAACCGCTGAGATTGCCATCAAGGCAGCTATGACAGGCCACCTTGTCTTCAGTACCCTGCATACCAATGACAGTGCGGCAACTATTGCCCGTCTGGTTGATATAGGTATCCCGCCTTATATGGTGGCCTCATCGGTTACCATGGTGCTCTCTCAGCGACTGGGCCGCAGGCTCTGTACCAACTGCAAAAAGATAGTAAGTCATTATGCTGATGATGAATTAATCAGTGCCGGTTTTGATTCCGATGAAATTTCGGATCTGCAAATCTATGGTCCCAATGGTTGTTCAACATGCCGGGGTGGAGGTTACAAGGGACGTGTTGGTTTCTTTGAGCTCATGGAAGTCACCGAAGAGGTAGCTAAAGCCATCAGTGCCGAGGTACCTGAAGACGCTTTGCGAAAAACCGCCACAAATGAAGGAATGCTGCCGCTTCGTGAAGCAGCTCTGCAAAAGGTCCGTGAAGGAATAACCAGCTTGGAAGAAGCAACAAAGCGTACCGTATTGACGAAGATGAGTTTGCCCTCCTACATGGTCAATCCGGATATGGAGAAATATGATGATGGGGACTTCGTTATACGAGAAGGGAATACGGACAATGATTTCTTTGAACTTATTCAGGGTGCGCTAATTGTGGTCAAGAGCGGTAAAAAAATTGCGGAAATTACCCAGCCTAACAGCTATTTTGGAGAAATGTCGGCCATTTCAGGAGAGATTAGGACAGCCTCAGTTATTTCCAAGGGACATACTACTATCAGACGTTTTCCAGGAGATAAAATATTCGAAGTTATTGAAAATTATCCTGAAGTCTCCAAGCACCTGTTCAAAACCATTGTCAACAGGCTTGAACATTCAAACGGGATAATTATGAAACTGGCAAATGGCAGAAAGGCCAGGTAGTTTTCAGCGGTCAGTTTTCTGTATATGAAGGATAATACGAATAAAGAAGAGTTGCCTTTTTCAAGCAAGGCAACTTTTTTTTTGGGGCTGTTCTAAATTCTTCAATGATGTAAATCTAGATGAGATCACCACAATTTTGCTGCCGACTGACGGCTGCAACCCCCAAGCACTTACTTCTCCGGTTAATCAGCACTTTGCAAAAACTTCACCAGCTTTTCAGGTGCCTCTGTTACCTGCTCGGTCATACGGGTCAACGGTTGTCCGTTGCGTTCGGCTTTCCTGATTACTGAAGAGTCGGGAAATAAAGAAACCGGGGCTTCGCCAAGAGCCTTTTCAAGAAAATCCTCATCATCCTCATCCTGAACAAGATTGCCGACAAAGGAAATTTTAGGGATTCCCGAGTCAGCAGCTAATTTTTTAATTTTAAGCGCTGTTCTAACGCTTGATTTAGAAGGTATAACGACAATTAACAGATGGTCAACCCCAGCAATGGTGCCACGACCTAAGTGTTCAACCCCGGCTTCCATGTCAAGCAGTACTACCTGGGTGGGTGAGAGCAACAGTTTGGTCAGCATCCTTTTCAGTACAGTATTTTCCGGACAGGCACAACCGCCCTCTGCGGTTTGGATGGCTCCGAGAACCATGAGTCTTATTCCGTCCTGTTCAATCATAAATTTCTGCAGCAGATCGTCAACCTTTGGATTTATCTGATAAAAAGGTGAACCCTCGACCTTGCCGGAACGTTCCACCAGGAGTTGAGTCATTTCGGCAATGGGCTTTATTTTGTCTATTGCCTTGATTCCTATGGTTTGGGCCATGTGAGGACTTGGGTCAGCATCAATAATGAGCACTTCTTTGCCTTCTTTTTTAAATTGATTGGCAAGAAGCGCCATAATGGTAGTTTTACCGACGCCTCCCTTGCCGCTGATTGCAATTTTCATCAGTCAGTTCCTCCACGATATCCGATTTCACTTGCAAGTTTAATAAATATGATTATTTTCTTATCACCATAATATATAGTTATGAAGTGCAGTTTATGCCACCACTGAAATGAATAACTGATTGTTATTTTTGAAAAGCTGTTATTTTTGAACCATCTACAAATGAGAAAAAACAAGGAGGAAAAATAATGTACAACCGTTATACCGGCAGTGAGCGTGCTGTTGCTCAAGTGAGGACCGAGGCCTCAACCGTTTTTCTGGCCAAGGTTTTCAACTGGATGGCAATCGGTCTGGGCTTGACCGGCCTCGCCGCTTTTATGACCGTCAATTCCCAAACAGCTCTACAGCTTGTTTTTGGGAATAAATTGGTTTTTTACGGTTTAATATTAGGCGAACTTGGGCTGGTTTTTTATCTTTCCGCCAGAATCGAAAAAATATCTGCCCAGGCTGCCACCGGGATGTTTGTTATCTACTCAATTCTTAATGGCGTGACCTTGTCGGCTATTTTGCTGCTCTATACCATGACTTCAGTTGCCGCCACTTTTTTCATCACTGCTGGAATGTTCGGCGCCATGGCTGTGTATGGTTTTGTTACCAAGAAGGACCTTTCCAGCTGGGGCTCCTTTCTTTTCATGGGGCTAATCGGAATTATCATAGCCATGGTGGTAAATATTTTTCTGGCAAGCTCTATGATGTCCTGGGTTATTTCAGGGATCGGGGTAATTATTTTCACCGGGCTGACTGCGTATGATGTCCAACAGATTACCCGTATGGGCGAGCAGGGCATTATGAACGGCGGTGAGGCGGTAATCCGCAAAGGGGCTATTATGGGGGCCCTCAAACTCTATTTGGACTTTATCAATCTTTTTCTGATGTTGTTACGCCTGATAGGAGACAGAAGATAATAATCTGCGGTAAAACCGGGTGAAATGGGAGTGTATTAATTGCTGCCATATTTATCCTGGTAATGTTCCTGCAGCCTGGCAAGGTTTTCCAGATACTCCTGCCTGTTTTCGAGACCGCCGTTTCCCTGTATTTCAGAAATCAGTGAATCCAGAATATAACGGATGTCAATACCATAACGGTTTGTGTCCATGTCGTTAGCCCGGTCAATTATAAGGATCGAATAATATCGAACCAATATCCGCAGATAGAGTTCCCTGCGAAAAAGATACGACTGTCCTCCCAGAGTATTTATAAAATAGCCCGCATATTCATATAATCCCGCCAATGGCATATCTATATTAAGGCCGGTATCGTTGCATTCCGGGGCTATTTCAGACCATTTGTAAAAAAGCGCCATGGTCGGCTCAATCAGTTCGCGTTCATGAATGAAAACATTTTTAATCAGAAGGATATCCTTTGGTCCGAGAACCCGGAAAAAATGGGCCATATTGTTTAGGATTGCAAAGAGATCATCTGTTTCCCGCACAACAACGGGAGGGTTGGCAATCAACTTGTTAATAATACCCCGAAAATGGTCCAAAGTTGATCCTTTAACCGCATGTTCAGGTATATAAGCCTGTTGATCTAGATGCTCAAAAAAAAGAGAAATTTTGTTAGCCGTCTGCAGACATTCGTTCTGGGGAGCAGGTGATGGTTCTTCTTCACCGAGTGACATATGAACACTTTCAGGCTCTTTTTTTAGCACATCACCAGAATCTTCAGGAGTGACGGTTTCTTTTTTTTCTGTTTTTTCCCCAAGCCAGGTGATTTTAGGCTCGGAGCCTTCCTGAGTTTGTTGCCAGGGAAGATTGCCTGTAAAGTAGCCCCATCCCAGGTAGAGACTGCCGACCAGAGCTATAATCAGCAGAGTCGCACGTGTTGCAGAGGACCGTTTCGGAGGTTTGCGCTTGTATTGGGTCATAATACATACTGTAGGTTAATATCATGATCTTTATAAAAATGAATATGTTTGTGGAACGATAAATAATGTTATCTTGCTTTTTAGAACAGGTCAATTGGAAATACAACTTGGCTCCCTGGATTGCGGAGAGAAAGCGAACAGAAATCTAATTTTTTTCTGCTTGACTCGTCTTTATATACAAACTATTATTGCGGTTTATTTCACTGAATTGCTATTCAGTATCCGCGTTATGATAGCTGACCAGCAGTAGAAAAACGTTTTAATTGTTCACATCAATTGTATTATATTTTTGTATCATTTAATCAAATCATAAATTTAAGGAGGAACTGTTATGTCTGTTTCTGTAGTCGGTCATTCCAACCCTGACACCGATTCTGTGACTGCTGCGATTGCTTTTGCAAATTATCTCAAGTCAACCGGAACTGATGCCAAGGCCTGTATGCAGATCTCTGCTGTCAACCTGAACCCGGAGAGCAAAGTGGTTTTGGAGAAATTCAACCTCGCCGCCCCTGAAGAGCTTACCGATGCAGCTGGTAAGGACATTGCCCTGGTAGATTTTAGTGATATTGCCCAGGCACCGGCTAATATAGGCAATGCCAACCTGGTGGCTATTGTTGACCACCAT
Organism: Deltaproteobacteria bacterium; assembly: GCA_019313095.1. Classification (GTDB taxonomy): domain Bacteria; phylum Desulfobacterota; class Desulfobulbia; order Desulfobulbales; family BM004; genus BM004. The sequence goes on from JAFDBU010000089.1 coordinate 4,448, forward strand.
AAGATAGGTGACATTACCACCGGCAGCCCGATTTTGTTTTACAATAAGCCTGTTGGCTGCACCTGTACGGTTCTCCTGGAAATGTATAAGAACAACAATGTCGATCTGCCCAAAGATATAGCAGGCGGTATGCTCTGTGCCATTTTAAGCGACACGGTCAATTTCAAGTCACCCACCTGTACGGATGAAGACAAGGCTGCCGTGGCTGACCTCCTGCAGATTACAGGTATTACTGACCAGGATGCGCTGTTTATGGAAATGCTGAAAGCCAAGTCGTCTGTCGAAGGAATACCTGCAAAAGATCTTATTTTCAGGGACTACAAGGATTTTGATATGAACGGCAAAAAGGTCGGCATCGGTCAGATCGAGCTTGCCACTTTGGATCAGGTTGCTGATATCCGCGAGGATCTCTACAAAGCGGTACAGGAAGTCAAGTCCGAAGGCCGTCATTCAGTACTGTTTATGCTTACAGACGTAGTCAAGGAAGGAACCGATCTCATGGTAGTATCCGACGAGCCTGCCATTATTGAAGGTGCCTTTAACGGTAAGATTTCAGGACAGTCCATGTGGGTTGACGGCATGATGAGCCGTAAAAAACAAACTGTGCCACCACTGCAGAAGGCGTTCGGTGCATAGATAACCCTAAGAGACATCAATATAACCGGAAGGGGCCATGCTCTATCGCATGGCCCCTTCCGGTTATAGAAGAAGACATGTGTTGTCAGCTGTAAGTTTTGGAAAAAAATAGACTCTCGATTGGCAGGCTTTACTTCTAACTGCCAACCCGTATAATTAAAAAACCGTAGACTTTACTCGTTACTCATCTCTCCTTACTCGTTACTTCGCCGGCCTGCAGGGCAGGCTATTTTTTCTATATCATTATCAAAGTTGAACTTTTCATCACGCTCGGATGTATGGCATCTGAGACAGATCGCTATATCAGGTTTTCTGGAAATAGCTGAAGCTTCCAGCGATGCGGCATGGTTTTTGCCTGGACCGTGGCAGACTTCACACCCTATCTGCTGCAATTTCGTTGGCAAAGAGAGAAGAGCTGTTTCATCATCACTTATTTTTATCTCTTTGTATTCAGCTGTAACATGACAGGGCAGACAATCAAGATTGAACTGCTGATCCTGTCCAACCAGGGATTGATACGCTGAAGCATGATCCGTTCTCTGCCAAAATTCTGTTTGAGCCTTATGGCATTCTGCACAGACCAGCCAGCCGGCAAAAACCAGTTCTTCCGTCATTAATTCCGATCCGGATGATGTTTGGCTTGTCACCGCAGCCTGATTCCTTCCTTCCTGGTTAACTTTCTGCTTGACAGCAGATACAATTTTCTCAACATCGGGCTGGTCAGGCAGATTTATATCCAGGGCAACAAACTGGTTCTCAAAGGTTGAAGGTGCCTGACCTTCTTCTCTCAGATCGTAGAGTTCATTTTCCAGAAAGATGATTTCTGAAAGCAGCCGTTCCCTGGTGGATACCAATTTTTGATAGCTGCTATTCTTTGCAAGCTCCTCTTCATTTTCGCGCCGTTCAATGCGGCTGATTCGCCCAATTATCCCATCGAGTTCCTGTTTCTTCAGTGCCAAATCTTTAACCGCACCGGCCCGGCCCCATGTTTTAGATTTGTACCAACTCACCAGCATCCAGCCCAGGTATTTTCCCTGTTTACCTGTTTTAGCTAAAAGGCTGTTATTTTTAAGCTGCGGAGCAATATTTCTGGAATGTGGCGTCGACTGTATGATAATATGAATATTGGAAAAGGACTCGGCGATCTCTTCATTCTGTTTGGGATTATTGTTTGAGAGCAGGATAATAAGATCACATTTGGCTTCAAGATCAGCTACCAGTTCCGGCAGAACTTTCTGCCAGGGAAGCAGAACCGCAGCATCATTTTCCAGGGAACGCAGAGATCCGTCATATTCGGTAAGGCCGATAATTCCTACGGAAAGATTCCCTGCCTTTTGAATTACGCTTGGTGAAAACAGAGGTTTTTCATCAGACTTGTTGACAAGATTTGCAGAAAGCCAGGTAAATTTTGAGCCTGCAGCCTGTTCCTGAAGAAATGACAGGCCTGCAGCCAAATCATATCTGCCGACAGCCACCGCATCATAGCCCATCAAGTTATAAGAGTCGACTATCCCTTCAGCTGCGATCTTTGCCTGGCGCAAAAGTCCCGGTGAAAGACGTTCCTGCTTAAAAAGCAGATTCCCACCATCAAGGGTAAGGTAAGGCAGCTCATGGAGTCCCCGTATCTTTTCCAGCTGATATGCTTTTTTGGACAGACCGCCCAACTGACGGCTTGATCAGCCGCAGGGATCTGTTTCCCCGATAACATCATTGGAGTAAAAGATGATCAAATCCTGTTCTCCGGAGACAGAAATATCGGCTGCCCGGATCCCTGGTGCGATCAGACTTGCCAGTAACATGAACATTAATAGACGTTGCATCGGCGATTATCTCCTGTGCTTGTTTCCATAGTTGTTTCCGATTATTTTTTGTTTTTGCGCGATTTTAGGATCTGACGCCATTTTGTCAATCTGTCTTTTACAAGAGCCTCATAACCACGATTGGTGGGATGGTAGTATTTTTTACCAGAAAGTTCCGGGGGCAGGTGTTCCTGCTCAACTAGACCGTCCTCATCGTCATGTGCATACTTATATCCCTTGCCATAGTCAAGCTGCTGCATGAGCCGTGTCGGGGCATTGCGGATATGAAGCGGTACCGGCAGTGAACCTGTTTTTTCAATATCGCGTCTCACTTCGTGAAATGCCTTGTAGATAGCATTGCTTTTTGGTGCGGTGGCCAGGTAAACCGTAATCTGGACAAGGGCAAGCTCTCCTTCCGGGCTGCCCAGCATATGATAGGCATCCCGGCAGCTGACCGCAATTGAAATCGCCTGGGGATCGGCTATGCCAACATGTTCAGACGCAAATCGTATAAGGCGTCTGGCAATATAAAGCGGATCTTCCCCGGCAGCAAGCATCCTGGCCAACCAGTAAAGAGCACCATCAGGATCGCTGTCACGCAGACTCTTATGCAGGGCGGATATCTGATTGTAGTGCTCTTCGCCGGCGGCGTCATAACGCAGACGTCGCCTTTGGCCCGCCTCTTCCGCAGTATGGACGGTAATGACTGCTTTTCCGGCAGCATCACCAGGATCAGGCTCAGCAAGATCAGCAGCAATTTCAAGTATATTCAAAGCATTCCTGGCATCTCCGTCAGCCAAGGAGCAGATATGCTCCATGGCTTTACTTTCGATACGGAGATTCTGACCTCCTAACCCGTTTTCTTTGTCTGTTAAAGCACGCTCCAGTATTATCTTGAGATTTTCCGTAGAAAGAGCCTTAAGAACAAGTACGCGACAGCGTGAAAGAAGCGGGGCAATGACTTCAAAAGATGGATTTTCAGTGGTGGCCCCGATCAGGGTCAGCAGGCCGCTTTCGACATGCGGCAGAAAGGCGTCCTGCTGGGCCTTGTTGAAACGATGTATTTCATCAACGAATAAAACGGTCTGAGTATTGTCTTTATCCTTTCGTTCTCTGGCTCTGGCAACTATTTCCCTTACTTCTTTAACTCCGGAAAGAACAGCCGAGAAAAAGACAAAATCAGTTTCTGTGTTCCGGGCCAGGATTTTTGCCAGAGTTGTTTTGCCGCTGCCCGGAGGGCCCCAAAATAGCAGGGAGGGAATTTTTTTCCGGGGGATGAGCCTGTCAAGTATTTTGCCTTCTCCCAACAGCTCTTCCTGGCCGACAAAGTCCTCAATATTGGTTGGCCTCATCCTTTCAGCGAGGGGGATATTTTCAGATACCTGGGAAGACATGAATTTACCATTAAAATGAATATAAGATACTATTCTAAACTTATAATGCTCTTTAGTGTCTGGTGCAAAATAGTTTCACGCTGAGCAGCTTTGTAAAATCTCCTGCCATTTTTCTTTCAAACGTTTTGGCGAAACAGGAAAGCGCGTTTTCATTTCCTGGGCAAAAAGCGAGATTTTGTATTCTTCCAGCATGCTGGCATACTCCTGAAGCAATTCAAGGCAGGCTGGCGACGGTTCCTTTGGTTTTATTTTCTGCAGTTTTTCAGCATGCGGGGCAAGTAGTTCGGCTTTTATTTTGTCCTTTTCGGGCGAAACATAGGCCCTTTCAGTCCTGATCTGTAATGCCCTGCAATAGCGGGCGGCTGAGGATGTCTGTTCCTCGTTAAACTGTTTTAAAAAGTCTGCTGGAATTATTTCTGCCAACTCAGAACGGTATATGTTCATGTCCATGATTGATTTGGCTTTTGTGCAGTTCATGGCTTCAATTCTGTTTATCAGGTCAAGAGTCGCTCTGCGCTCTTTAAGTAACTCCAGAACTAGATCAATAAGTTTTCCGGACCTGTTAAAAAGTCCTTCCAGTCTCAAGGTTTCAACAAGATGGTCAAATTCAGCTTTAACGGGCCATTTTGTATTCTTGCCGACAAATATTGCTTCAAGAATAAATTGATACAGGTCTTCATTGAGCTGCTGCCTGGTTCCAAGGCCTTCATAAAGAGCCCAGAGGGAAGAGGGCAGAACGCATTCTTTTTTCAGAAGTTTAAACTGTCTCGGAAACTGCAGACTGTAAAGGGCAAGCAATCCTTCACGGTGCATCTCTCTGCTTTTTGCCTGGTCAGCATAGAGTCTGATGGAGATGTTTCCCTGTTTTTCAAGGTGCAGGGCCGGGTATACAAATCCCAGCAGTTTGTTATTAACGTTCTGTACCGGTATTTTGTCTGGCAGATTTTCAAAATCCCAGCTGGTAATATCAGTTCGTTCCAATTTCCGACGAAGTTCATC
>JAFDBU010000090.1 GCA_019313095.1 Deltaproteobacteria bacterium
CTGGGGAAAAAATGAGCAGACAGCTATCCAAGAAAAGAACTTCCACAATCCGGGAGATCTTTCCTGCCGCCTGCGGAATCTCTCTGCACAGGCCGCTCTTCCTCTCCGGTGTTTCCGCAGGATTCCCCTCCCCTGCAGATGACTATCTCGACCGCAACCTGGACCTCAATGAGCATCTGGTCAAAAACCCGGCTGCCACCTTTTTTGTCAGGGTGGCAGGTGATTCAATGACCGGCGCTGGGATCAACGACAACGACATCCTCGTTGTTGACCGCTCTCTCGATCCCTGCAGCGGCTCAATCGTCATCGCTGCGGTCAACGGCGAGTTGACGGTCAAACGGCTGCTGAAAAACAAAAATTCCTGCCGGCTGATTGCTGAAAATCCTGCTTATCCAGACCTGGAAGTCAACGAGGAAACTCCGCTTGAAATATGGGGAGTAGCGACCTATGCCATTCACAGCCTCTGAGATATTCGGGCTAATCGACTGCAATAATTTCTATGTTTCCTGCGAACGCCTTTTTAGGCCGGACCTGACGAACAGAGCGGTGGTGGTGCTTTCCAACAACGACGGCTGTATCATTGCCCGGTCCAATGAGGCCAAGGCCCTTGGCATCGGCATGGGCACACCCTATTTTAAGCAGGAAGCCCTCATCCGCAAAAACAAGATCGCTGTCTTCTCTTCCAACTATCCGCTGTATGGCGATATCTCCCAGCGGGTTATGGATGTTCTCATGCGTCTGGAGTCTGAGGTGGAAGTCTATTCTATTGACGAGGCCTTCATCAGGATCCCGGCAGGCAAACACCATGATCTCAAAAACCATATGTGCTTTCTCAAGGCCACTGTGGAGAAACACACCGGCATCCCGGTCTCCATCGGTCTCGGCCCCACCAAAACCCTGGCAAAAATCGCCAACAGTTTTGCCAAGCAGGATCCCTCCGGCGCGGGCATATTCATCATGCCGCATAAACAGCACCTGGACGCTCTGCTAGCAACAGTGGACATTACAGATATCTGGGGCATAGGGCGAAGCCATGCATCCCGCCTGAAAAAACAGTCGGTCCATACCGCGCTGGAACTTACAAACCAGGCTGACAGCTGGATCAGAAAACAATTGACTGTTACCGGCTTGCGCACGGCTATGGAACTGCGGGGAACCCCCTGTATTTCCCTGGAAAAAGCGGCGCCGTCCAAGAAATCAATCTGCACCTCCAGGTCTTTCGGTCAAACGGTGCAAAGCCTGGCCGACCTGCAGGAAGCTGTTGCCACGTACACCAGCCAGGCAGCCTACAAACTCCGGCGTGCAGGTCTCCGCACCACCGTGATCGATGTCTTTATCCGCACCAACAGTTTCAAAAGAGGTGAGCCGCAATACTGTAACCGGAGGACCTTTACCCTGGAAACACCTTCTTCGCACACCGGCACTTTGATCAAGGTTGCCCTTGCATCACTCAAAGCCATTTACCGGTCCGGCTATCGCTACCAGAAAGCCGGCGTCCTGCTGAACGGCCTCGTGCCCGAAAACTATGAGCAACTGCGCCTTTTCAGTACACCGATGTCGCAAACCACCCCTGTCATGAAAGCAGTGGATGAAATTAACAAACGCTGGGGCCGTGACACCATCCAGGCTGCAGCTGCCGGACTTGCCAAGGGGTGGCGTTTTCGACAGCTGAAAAAATCTCCTGCCTACACGACATGCTGGTCAGAACTCCCTATTGTAAAAGCCTCTTTCCCTGAAAGCTTTTCTGTGGCATAATAGGGTCCGCATGGTTCACAACACATAACATAAAAGACGCAAAACTGTACGATCTGGAGGAAGAGGTGGAAAAAGAAGAGTTTGTGGAGGCGCGCACAAAGCTTGACAAAACGCAGAAGGAGATGTCACAACTTCTCGGTGTTTCCGTAAAAGCCATATACAGCTATGAACAGGGTTGGCGCTCAGTTCCGACCCACGTCGAACGTCAGATATTTTTTCTCTTATCAAGAAAAAGAGGCGCACGAAACCTGAGCAAGGCTAAACCGTGTTGGACAATAAAGAAATGTCCCCCGAAACGCCGCAGGGAATGTCCAGCCTATGAATATAATGCCGGCAAATTCTGCTGGCTGGTCAATGGTACAATCTGCGAATGCAAAGCTCAGGAAAACTGGAAGGAAAAAATGAAAATCTGCCGTGAATGTTCAGTAATGAATGACCTTCTATAACTGCTTTTTGGGAAAAACCAATGGCTGTTTCACCCGGCGGGCCCCGCAAAGAGAAACCCGATTCCCAAAGGATGGCTGTATTACGATCCCTACCCCTTGAAATCAAGCAGCAGATTACCGGCGAAGAAGCCCTGGCCTTCCTCTACAGCGAAGAATTACCTGAGAGCCTGCTGGAAAAACTCAAGGACTATCTTGAAGATATAGACCCGTCTGACCCGCCTTAAGCTCCCGGCAGCAAATCAAAGAAGTCCTGGACTGTAAGGAGAGCACCCGCTGTTCCGGATCAGGACAACAATTCCTTTTTCCAGAAGGCGATTATGCCGTTACGTCCGAACGAAACCTGGACAAGCTCCCAACCGTTTGCTCCCTCGTCATTTAAAATATTCTGCAGAGTTTCCGTCTGATCATGGGGTATCTGGTCCAGAGTACATTCACCTGCTTCCGTACAGTAGTATACCAGTTCGCTAAATGTTTCTGCCGGATGTTTTGTGATTTTATATTCAAATGTTCTCATTGTGCCCTCGAGCTAAATTTGCTTTACTAAAATTTCTATTAAAAGAATTTATGCAACCGGATTTTCTTATAAAAATTATATTTATATTAGAATTATAAGTATGGTGAACCCGACTCTCAAGAAACAAACTGTGCAGGAAGAAAAAATCAGCTATTCTGTGATAATTCCTGCTTATAACGAAGAGTCTTTCCTGCCTGGTACCCTTGCAGGCTTAAAGTCCGCCATGGCAACTGTCCAGCTCCCGGGGGAAATCATAGTTGTCGACAATGATTCTACTGACAATACAGCAGAAATTGCCCGAAAATCCGGCGCCAAAGTTTTTTTTGAACCTTTTCGGCAGATTGCTAAGGCCCGCAACTCGGGAGCCAGAAATGCAAAAGGCACCCTCCTGGTATTTTTAGATGCGGACACCTTCATTCCTCCCTCACTTCTGCAACAGGCTTTGTCCCTTCTTGAAGATGGCATGACCTGCGGCGGCGGTACGCTGCTCAAATTTGACTCGGAACTGCCTTTTCTGGCTGACAAGCTTGTCAAATTTTGGAACTGGATTTCCAAAACAAACAAACTTGCCGCAGGCAGTTTCATTTTCTGTCTGGCCCAGGCCTTTTCTGAGACAGGTGGATTTGATGAAAAAACCTTCGCTGGCGAATAAGTTTTTTTATCCAGCAGGCTAAAAAGCTGGGGCGAAAAGCACAACATGCTCTTTACCATTCTGGAGGGACACCCTGTTGTTACATCAGGCAGGAAATTTCATTGGTACTCATCCCTGCAGATTTCTCTGCTGCTGCTGCTGTTCACATTTTTTCCTTTTGCCCTTCGCAGCCGCAGGCTCTGCCGGTTCTGGTACAGCAGACCTGCAAAATCCTGATTGTCCATGTCTCCCCTGTATTAAAAGCGCAAAAACTTTTTCTTTAAACTGAAACACACAAAGAGTTCCATGTTTGGGACCATGACATTAAAGTAATCTTTGTGTACATTTAGTTAC
>JAFDBU010000091.1 GCA_019313095.1 Deltaproteobacteria bacterium
CTTTATTTGTCTCAACACTTTCAAAACAGAAAGAATTTAGTTACTACATATTTCATTATTTCAACCACTTGCCTTCCTTATGGAAAGGCTAGAGTCACTTTGCCAAATATGAACTGTTCTGGCATAACTTGCGTATTATTGTAGTCGGTTTCAAAATACTGGAATGACTCATCAAACAGGTTGGTTACACCGACCGTAATAAAACCGTACCTTTTAGGCAGGCGATACCGTACTGCAGCATCAACAACCCAGAAAGAGTCATCACCTGATGCGAATACAAAAGCATCGTTTATCCTTTCAAAAATACCATCCTGGTTCCAGTAGGTGGCTTTTAAGCTGAGACTCAAGCCAGAAGGATGAAAAAAGTTTATCCCCAGGGGTAAACGATGTGTTTTAACTTCACTTGTTCCCTCTGTAAAATCTTGATTCCTATCGAGCTTCTCGTAAAGGTATTCCATACTGAGTGACAACATCTTGTAAGGTGTCCAGTAAAGATAGGCTCTGCCTAAGTATTCATCCCATTCAGTTTCCTGGAATGCAAAAAGAACCAAGTCATCAAAGTATGGCACATCCATATCTCTGTAGGTAAATTCGGCCCCTCCGTAAATGGATTGTGAGAATTTCTGATCAATACCAATACCATAAATTTTGGCTTCCGTGGCGTTGGGGTCATCATAGAACTGGTTGAAACCGGCAACCTGGGTTGGTTCAAGGGTTTGGTCAGTAATAAGCGTTCTCTTGAAGGTTCTGAAGGCAGCCCCGCGAAGAGTTGTGTCAGGAGTTAGATCCCAGCTAATGCCTACTTTGGGATTGAATTGATCGCTATCAAGTTTTTGATCACCTGTTGTTTCATCCAATTCAAATGAATCAAAACTGGCCCCTAAGGTTACCGTTATGTCCTTTAGCATTTGTATATAAGAATACAGGTAAAAATTGACATGGTCTATATCAAATTTCTGCAGATATGGTCCATCGGCGAATACTAAACTCGGTGGGACATCCGGAAGATAATAAACCTCGAATGCACTCGACAAATCCTGGTCAATAGAAAAATAACCCACACCACCGACAGTTTTTATTTTTTCTGCACTGAACAGGTGCTGCAACTCTCCACTGTGTGCCTCCTGGTCAGTATTGTAAGGAAATATCAACTCCAGATCATACGGTTCAAAAAAGCCAACAGGATCATAAAAACCTATGGTAAGATCCTCTGTCATATCCTGATAGGAAAAATTTCCGATCAAGATAGATCTTGGTGCAAATTCATGTCGAATACCTATACGATATGTATCCATTTCATCTTCTTGGCGATAAGTCGGAAAAAAATTATCCTCAAAAAAGTATTGGGCCCAGTCCCCATTATCAGTTTCGCGGTTGCGGTATTCAGCCTGGATACTAGTTTTGTGAGTCAATTCCAGTTGACCAAAAATATTAGCTATTACGTCATCCTGATCATGATTTGTACCCCAGCCGTCGGTGTCAAATGAGCTGTACCCAGCACTGAAGGATAACTTTTTATAAATGCCCGAGATTACGGCCTCCCCTCCTTTAGTGCTGTTTTCACCTATCAAACCACTTGCTAAAATTGCAGCCTGGTCGCGGTTGAACAGGGGATTAAATTCACTAAAAGAAACGCTGGCTGCACCGCCGGAACTGATAAGGTCAAGGCTGCTTTCCGCCAGTTGCGGCTGGATGGGGGTCATATTAGCAGGTTGCAGCAACTGGGACTGCAGCAGTTCACTCACCCGGGCAATCTCATGGCGCGGCAGGGCGGAATAGGAGTCTGCCAGAAACCGGTGGGCAGAATAATTGGTGGGGTCGGTATTGACAGAATTGTATCCCTCAACCAGTGCCCGCTGTTGAAAACCGAGATCGCTGTAGATCCTTGCCAGGCTGGCGCTTCGGGCTGCCAGGTCAGAATCGAGCATGAGCTTGGAACGGTATACCGCCCTGTTGTCGTTCAACCCTATGGCTGTCTGCAGGTCATGAAGGGCTTCTACCGGCTGGTTGATTGTCTGCTTGCGGATCGCATCATAGAACCAGGGGGTTGGATCATTCGGGTCAAGTTCCTTGGCAATGGCAAACTCACGGCCATCCAGCTCGGGACGCTTTTCTTCATAGTAGGCCTTGCCCAGGTAACTGCGGATCAGACCACTGTTCGAGTCAAGGCTGGCTGCGACCTCAATTTCCCTTCTGCCGTCTTCACGTTCGCCATCCCTGATTTTTGCCAGGCCCAGGCCCAGTCTCGGCAGGGAATCAGCCTGGTCAAATTCTATGGCTTTATTAAAGGCCTCTCTGGCCATTGTGGTCTTGATCTGGGTAAGGTAGGCAAAACCAAGGACGGTCTGCGTCCTTGAAAGGTTAGGATTCAGTTCAACCGCCTTTTGCGCTGAAGCTAAAGCGCTGTCAAGATCACCGAAGGATGACTGGAGTTCAGCCAGTCTGGCCCAGGCAAGTGCATTATCCGGTTCCAGTGATACAGCTTTTTCAAGGCTTGCACGGGCCGCCTCAAGATCAAAAGCAGCCTGCTGGGCATAGGAAAGAGCTATCTGTGCGGTAGCGAATTCGGGAGCAGCTTCAACAGCCTTATTGGCTAAACTGAGAGCTGCTTCTTTATCGTTCTGCACTACGGCAATGATGGTCTGAAGTGAAAGAGCAGCACTGTTTGAAGGATCTTTTCTAAGAGCCTCATCTATCTTGCTTCCTGCTTCATCAACCCTTCCTACGGCAAGCAACTGGGCTGCCTGGTTGGTCATGGAATCAGGGCCTGGACCGTCAAGCACCGGGGGATAATGTAGAGCCCAGCGTACCGCATCACGAGGTTGGGCCACAACCTGCATTACCGGTGCCTTGCCTGCTTCGGCCACGGCTGACTGTCCGCCGGTTATCCCGACACTTCCAACCTCGTTGGCAGCCTGTACTTTTCCTTCAAATACTGTTATGGTGGTGCTGTTATCAGCAACCTTGATAAAGAACTCCGTGCCTTCCACACCGGCGTTTACAAACGCTGTTCTTACTTCCAGGTTCCTCGGTAAACGGCTGAAGAAGTGCGCCGCTCCTTTTAAAAGGTCCAGTTTGGCCGCACCCTTAAACAGTTCTGCAAGACCTTCACTCTCCTGTTCAATTTCTGCAAGGGTGATGGTTGAATTCTGATCAAGGCGTAAAAGAGGCTGATTGGCAAAGGCAAGATCGGCACGACTCTCTTCCAGAACCCGTATCGTGTCTCCGGCACAGAACGTATCCTCGAACTGCACCTGCTGCCACTGTGTTTCACCGTTTCTTTTTACTTCAACAGTTCCCTGGACGGAGACAGCTTTTGCAACCCACTGTTCGCAGCTTTCTGCTGCTGCATTTAAAGGAGTTAGAGTTATGGATACCAGAGTCAGAAACAAGAAAAATAGAAGAAATTTCAGTAAATTTCTCTTCACCACTCTTTTCGAGCCAGAATACTTCTGCAAAAATACAGGTTCTTCGAAATTAATTCGTCTCCAGTTCTCCATAAAGCATTCTCCTTTTTCATCAACTACATTGCCCTTAGCCAGCCTTTTCCTTTTAAACAAATAAGGAAAAGGCTGAAAATGGTGCCCATTTCAGATTCCAGGATATACTTCTTTAAATAAAATAATTACTTAACCTATCATTTTGCCTATTAAATTACGATTACTTTTTAGGCATTAGCACATATAAAAAACAACTAGAAAACAA
>JAFDBU010000092.1 GCA_019313095.1 Deltaproteobacteria bacterium
ACCGCGTCAAACTGTTCCTTTGGATCCATGGAGTAGTGAATAGGAGAGGCGTCAACATTCTTCATGGCAATACTTTTGCAGATTACTCCGTCCTTTTCAGCCAGATAGCCGCAGGCTTCAAGAGGGGCCTCAAGTTCGCCGTGTGTGACAATATCGTCGATTATTTTGCGGGTGATTTTCAGCATGCTAATAATACCTGCAGATTTTCAGGACAAACCACAAACAGTCTTTTCAGTATCAACCAGTTCGGTTATTTGTGGATCAGTGCCGCATACCGGGCAGTTCGCCTGTCTGTTCAGCTTGATTTTTCTAAATATCATGGTTTTTGCGTCAAAGGTCAAAAGACTGTTGGTAAGAAGTTCTCCTACCCCGGTAATGTATTTTAATGTTTCGGCAGCCTGGATGGTACCCAGCATTCCGGCGACAGCGCCAAGGACTCCTGCCTGGGCGCATGAGGGGACAGCATCAGGTGGCGGCGGGTTCCGGAAACTGCAGCGGTAACATGCTGTCCGGTATGGAATGACAGTCATGGTCTGGCCGTTGAAACGGAGTATGCCGCCGTGCGAGAAAGGGATACCGAGAAATACGCAGGCGTCATTGACCAGAAATTTGGTTGGGAAGTTATCCGTTCCGTCTATGATAAAATCGTAGTCTTTAATTATTCCACTGATATTTTCGGCACGAAGGCATTCCCGGTGAGTTTTAACCGTTATATCCGGGTTGATTGCCTTCATTTTTTCAGCAGCAGACTCAACCTTGGCAAAGTGTATATCTTTGCTGAAATGAGCAATCTGTCTCTGCAGGTTTGATATTTCCACAACATCACTGTCGACAATGCCTATGGTGCCAACTCCTGCAGCAGCCAGGTAGAGGGCGGCAGGTGAGCCAAGTCCGCCTGCTCCGACTATAAGCACTTTTGCCTGCAGCAGCTTCTCCTGCCCTTCGACGCCAACATCGTCAAGCAGAATATGGCGGCTGTAGCGCTCCAGCTGTTCTTCGGTAAAATCAATCATACTGTTGCCAACCCCCTTTCAAGATCATCTGTTATGTCATTTAAATCTTCAATTCCCACAGACAACCGGATCATTGTCTGCCTAATGTTCATTGCAGTCAGTTTAGTATCTGGATATTCACAAAAAATAGTTGTTGCCGGATGCAGAATTAATGTCTTGTTGTCGTTCACATTTGAAGCTCTCCTGATGAGTTTCAGGCTGTTGATGAACGAATAACAGGCATCCCGGCTTTCCAGGTCAAAAGTCACGATGCCTCCAAAACGGCTGCCAAACTGTTTGGCAGCGATATTGTGATGACTTGAATCTTTTAAACCCGGGTAGTTTACCGAGACAACTTTTTTATGATCCTCTAGAAAATGGGCAACTGCAAGTCCGTTGGCGCAGCTCTTTTCGATGCGCAGGCTCATGGTTTCAAGGCCAAGACTGTGCAGGTAGGCATGATGGGGGGCCAGACAGGAGCCTATATTTCTGTATACCTCTCTTCGCAGGGAAGCGGTCAGGGCCATGGGCCCCATCTTTTGGGCCAACTCCTTGAGACGGGGCGATTTGCTCCAGGTGAAGTTGCCGTTGTCAATTATCAGGCCCCCTAAAGATGTTGCGCCCCCTGAAATATATTTTGTGCTGGAGAGCACTTCGATGTTTACGCCGAAATCCTTCGAGCGGAAAAGGTATGGGGTTGTAACGGTATTGTGACAATAAGGGGTATATTATGGGCGGCTGTTACATCGGCAACCGCCTTTATATCCGCAACCTCAAGCTGTGGGTTGGTCATAGTTTCCAGAAACACTGCTCTTGTGTTGTCGTCAATAGCGGCAGCTATTGACGCAGGATCAGCCATTGATACAAATCGTGCTTCCAGGCCCCACGGTTTCAGGGTGTGTTCGATAAGCGACAGGGTGTTGCCAAAGAGGTGCCTGCTGGTGATAATATTGGTGGAAGTTCCTGCCAGGGCAAGCAGGACGTTGGATATGGCCGCCATCCCTGATGAAACTGCTATGACAGCAAGGGAACCGCTTAAAAGCTTGACCCTTCTCTCAAAATCCTCGACTGTCGGATTTGTGATCCGTGAATAGGCATGGGCAGGTTTCCTGCCTGCAAAAACCTGATTGATGTCCTCCGCACTTTCATGTTCAAAGGCAACACTGTCATAAACAGGTGGACGGAGGGCTCCATGCGGGTCCTTTTGATACTGGCGGACGCCATGAACGGCATTGGTCGAAAATCCGGTCACTGGGAACCGCCTCCCATGAAATACAAGAACTCAATATCATCGCCGGATTTAAGATAGGTGTTTGGGTAGTTTTGCATTTCAACAAATTCGCCGTTTATCTGCACCGCAACCATTTCCGGGGATTCCACCTGACGTATTTCTAATAGCCTTGAAATACTAACCTCAACCTCATTAAATTCATGCTGCTCTCCATTAACCGAAATATGCATGGCTTCTCCTTTTTCCTGAAAATTTAAAATATTTATAAGTTTTGTCAATTACTTTATTATTCTGATCAACTTAGTCAACTAATAAGGCATTAGAAGGTGGATGTCAAGAAAAATATGTGAAGTGGGTGTGGAAATTATTGGCTAACTAGCGAGGCAGGCAAAGAAGATTTGAGCGACCGGAGCTGAGAATTAAATATCGTAAATGACGTTTTGACTCAGGGCCTGCTGCTTTGCAACAAGTTCGGCCAGGCTAACTGAAAGTATTTCTTTAAGGTTTTTTTCCGCTTCCTGGAAAAGTTCCACAATGACATCATTTTTTATATGAGTCTTGGCAACAAACTCTATGTCACCTTCCAGCCCATTGACAATATCAAGCACCGAAATCTGTCCGGGAGGTTTTGCCAGTTCATAGCCGCCGTTTTTGCCGCGGGTACTTTTTATAATACCTGCTTTTACGAGCCTGTTGAATATCTGCTCCAAAAACTGGTGTGGTATACCACAGCGTGAAGCGATGTCTTTTATCTGCAAGAGGCCGGAGCCGTAAAATTCAGCCAGAGCCAGAAGTGCTGCTATGCCGTAGCAGGTTTTATTGCTTATTGTCAACATGAGGTTTTCAGAGTGTTTTTTGTTCCGGTACGTATTATCTATCATTAGGGATTTTGAGGCAAGTTGTCAAATTTTTATTATGCTAAAGTTTTTACTCAGGTTTTTGGGGAGGAAAGAGGCTCTATTTTTAGGCAGAGACGCCCTGTCTGATACAATTTACGTTGCATTTTTGCACCGAAAATAATTTAAATGACCAGAATGCTCCCTAAATTTGTTCTCATATTATGGAAAAGCCATTTAGAATAGAGTCAGCCTTTACACCTGCCGGTGACCAGCCCGAGGCGATTAAACTTCTGTCTGGCGGAATTCTGGCCGGTTACCCGAAACAGGTTCTTCTGGGAGTAACCGGTTCGGGCAAGACCTTTACCATGGCCAAAATCGTCGAACAGGTACAGCGACCGACCCTTGTCATTGCCCCGAATAAAACCCTGGCCGCCCAGCTCTACTCTGAATTTAAGGAGCTTTTTCCGGACAATGCGGTGGAATATTTTGTCTCTTACTATGACTATTACCAGCCCGAGGCTTATATTCCCCAGTCTGATACCTATATTGAAAAAGATTCGTCCATAAACGATGCCATTGACAAAATGCGTCATTCAGCTACCCGCTCGCTTCTGACCCGGCGTGATGTCCTTATTGTGGCCTCTGTCTCCTGCATCTACGGCCTCGGTTCACCGGATGAGTATAAGAACCTGCACCTGTTCCTGCAAACAGGAGAGGAATATCCCCGGGAGGAAATGCAGAGGCGTCTGGTCTACATGCTTTATGAGCGCAATGATATTTCTTTTCACCGCGGCACCTTTCGAGTAAGGGGAGATGTGGTAGAGATTTTCCCCGCCTATGAAGAGGACCGGGCTGTGCGTGTGGATCTCTTTGGCGATACAATTGATTCCATCTCGATCATTGATCCAATGCGAGGTATAGTACTACAGCAGTTAAACGATCTGACTGTTTTTCCCTCGAGTCATTTTGTTACTTCTACGGAACGGCTTGAAACAGCCAAGCGTACAATCATGGCCGAACTAAAAGAAAGGCTGACTTTTTTTGAACAGAAAAAGCAACTGCTGGAGGCTCAACGGCTGGAACAGAGAACCATGTTCGACCTGGAGATGATCAGCGAGCTCGGCTACTGCAACGGTATTGAGAATTACAGCCGGCATCTGACAGGTGCTGCACCCGGGGAGCCGCCACCGACCCTGCTCGATTATTACCAGGATGATTTTATCCTCTTTATTGACGAAAGTCACATAGGTGTTCCTCAGCTGCATGGTATGTACCGCGGTGATCGTTCACGCAAGGAAACTCTGGTGGAATACGGTTTCAGGCTGCCGTCTGCCCTGGATAACAGACCACTCCGGTTTGATGAATTCGAGGAACGAATCAACCAGGTTGTCTATGTATCGGCAACCCCGGGAGATTTCGAACTGGACCAGGCACAGGGAAGGGTCGCCGAGCAGATCATTCGTCCTACCGGGCTCATGGATCCTGTTATTGAGGTTCGTCCTGCCAGGAACCAGGTTGATGATCTTTTAGCTGAAATCCGGCTGCGGGCTGAAAAAAAGGAGGCTGTTCTGGTTACAACCTTGACAAAAAGAATGGCTGAGGATCTGACCGAATATTATGAAAATCTGGGAGTCAGAGTCAAATATCTTCATTCAGACATCAAAACCCTTGAACGTATGGAATTGATCCGGGAGCTACGCCAGGGTGAGTATGACGTACTGGTGGGCATCAACCTGCTGCGCGAAGGCCTCGATATACCTGAAGTTTCCCTGGTTGCCATCCTTGATGCGGACAAGGAGGGATTTCTTCGGAGCGAGCGCTCTTTGATCCAGACCTGCGGCAGGGCCTCAAGAAATATCG
>JAFDBU010000093.1 GCA_019313095.1 Deltaproteobacteria bacterium
TCTTCTTCGTGTGGGCAACCAAGTATTTTATTGGTGATAGCCACAGAACGAGCACCTTGCACAGTTATAAATTCTTTTATTTCATTTAATATTTTTACATCCCGCCTAATGTCTTTATCTGAAAACCATTTTTTCATTATTGTAGGTTCTTTTTCACTCTCACTCATCATGATTCCGACCGCCACCTTTGTTGCTATCTTGTTGTCAGCGCCATAGAATGCAATTGTTGCAACAGGATAGCCACGAAAACCAGCCTTTGCCTTTTTTTCTAACGGACTCTTAAATTTTAGTTTGATGGCCATGTGAGATGCCTTTTAGTGATGAGGGATAACAATTTATTCTACAACACCATCTTAAACAGTTGCAGCTATGTTGCATTTTTGCAAAAGGCCTTCAGTGCATCAATAGGAAACACATATTCTAACGCTCTCATAGGCATGTGATTCAATTTCTTGATAATACTTGGTACTGCATAACTATGCACTCCACCTTCAGATTGAATGAGATATTTATAATGATATGCCAAATCATTCATAGAGCCTAATATGCTTTTACTATTGGTGTTTGTATACTTAATTGATGCGTATTCAGACATAATTTTTGTTTTCGCTTTTTTGGGAATACCTTCAGCAGCAAGAATACACTCCAGGTTAACCCTAAATATATTTGAAAGTTCTTTTATTTGTGCCCTCGAAATGTCGGGGAATATAAAATTAAAAAGTGTTTTATCATTAACAAATAAAAGACATTTCTTTCTATCAATGTAAATTAAATTTGCATGCCAGGAACCCAGATACGATTCCTTGGGTTCATCTTCTGATAGATCGCTTTTTTTAGCCCCATTTCTTTTTGGAGTTTTTTTGTGCATCTTATTAATTGGATGATTTATTTAGCCAGAACCTTTTATTATTATGAATCATTTCAGTTATATTGCAGTAGATGTGTTATTGCCGATTCAAACATCCTTACCATATTCATAACCAATCATAGTGCTAACTTTTTTCAACTATTTTAGGCATTACCTTAACTTTTGTTAAGAGAAATATGATTCAATATATCCACTGTACATATTGATACTTAAGGAATGATTTCAAGTCTCAATGTATAATAGAAGGTTTGATGTTTTAAAAGAAACGGCAGACTAACTTGCCATTAATTGACCAGCTAATAAATGATTCGATTAAAAACAAGGCTTAATGTATCGTAAAAAAATGATTGAAAAGCGAAATGTAAACGTATTCCCTTCTGGTAAGCTTAAAGTTGGAAAGAAAGCAGGGATGTCACGGCAAGAAATAAAGCGCCTTGACTCGCAACGTCTCGGTACTGAAAACTGGCGCCTCTGGGGACCATATTTAAGTGAACGGGCCTGGGGCACTGTTCGGGAGGACTATAGTTCGGCAGGCGCGGCCTGGGAATACTTTGATCATGAACAGGCCCGCTCACGAGCTTACCGTTGGAATGAGGACGGCATAGGAGGCATATGCGACGCACAGCAGCAATTGTGTTTCGCAATTGCACTCTGGAACGGGAAGGATCCCATTCTCAAGGAACGCATGTTCGGGCTCACCAACAAGCAGGGGAGTCACGGCGAGGACGTCAAGGAATACTTTTTTTACATGGACGCCACCCCTAGCCACAGTTTTCTCAGGTACCTGTACAAGTATCCTCAGGCAGAATTTCCATATTCACGCCTGGTGGAGGAGAACGGGCGGAGAACACGCAGCGAAAAGCCTTTTGGCATACTCGACACGGGTGTCTTTAAAGAGAATCGCTACTGGGACGTGGAAATCACCTATGCCAAGAAGGCCCCTGAGGTCATTTTTGCCAGAATAAAGGTCAGCAACCGGGGGCCAGAGACCGGGACCCTTCATCTGCTACCCACCCTCTGGTTCCGCAATACGTGGTCATGGAACGATGAGCAGGGAGAAAAACCATCCCTGCAGACAGCCCAATCAGGCAAGGCAGTCTGGGCTGTTGCCGCAAGCCACCCCGAACTTGGGAAATATGTATTGTATGGCAGGCAACAGGCGGAAACCCTCTTCACCGAAAACGAAACGAATGCAGAATTCCTTTTTGGTTCTGTCAATGCCTCTCCCTATGTCAAAGACGCCTTTCACCGTTTACTTGTCAAGGGAGATAAAAAAGCAGTAAATAAGGCCCTCACAGGAACCAAATTTGCCGCCTGGCATGTATTAAACTGTGAGCCGGGTGAAGAAACATTGGTGGAACTTGTACTGACGCGTCAGTGCAGCAACGATCCCTTTGCAGGTTCAGGAAAAATCTTTTCAAGGCGACAGCAGGAGGCAGACGATTTTTATGCCGAACTGGTCCCGAGCGCAAGCCATGAAGACGCACTTGTCTTCCGCCAGGCAATGGCGGGAATGATCTGGAGCAAACAGTTTTTTAATTTAGATGTGTCCCGCTGGCTGGAGGGAGACCAGCTTCCCTCTCCAGAGGAGCGCAAACAGGGGCGCAACAGCAACTGGCGGCACCTGCAGGCCGCAGATATTATTTCCATGCCGGACAGCTGGGAGTACCCCTGGTTTGCAGCTTGGGATCTGGCCTATCATTGCATGGTGTTTGCCCACCTGGATGTCGATTTTGCAAAAAATCAGATTGAACTGCTCCTGAACCATCGCTATTTTCACCCTAAAGGCCAAATACCTGCCTATGAATGGGAATTTGATGAAGTCAATCCTCCAATCCATGCGTTGGCAGCATTGAAGATCTTTCGCGCCGAGAGGAAACAGAGGGGAGGAGGTGACCTTCACTTTCTGCGCCGGGTTTTTAATAAATTGATAATGAACTACACGTGGTGGCTGAACAGAAAAGACAGTGCCGGGTATAATGTGTTCGAGGGCGGGTTCATGGGGTTGGACAATATTTCGGTCTATAACCGTTCCGAACCTTTACCTCCTGGATATAGCTTAAAACAGGCTGACGCCACAGGCTGGATGGCCATGTTCGCACTCAATATGACATCCATGGCACTGGAGCTGGCCCAAGAGCTGGCTGAATATGAAGACATGGCTATTCAATGCTACCAGCAGTTTCTGGCAATTGCCAATTCCATCGCTGGACATACGGCAAACAAACTTTCGCTGTGGGATCCGGGAGACGGTTTTTTTAAGGATATTCTCATCACTCCGAATGGTGAAAGCCACCGTATAGATGTCTATTCCTATGTTGGCCTTATCCCGTTATTTGCGACGGAAATTGTGGAGCCCGAAATTCTCGAAATGGTTCCTCGGTTTAAAGCCTTTCTGGAAGAACACGATGGAGGCATGTTTGACGGTCATACGATATGTGCGTGTCCTGTTGCCACCAATGAGCATGGTGAAAGGCTGCTTGCCCTGGTCGATCACACCATGATCCCGCATATACTGAGAAGGTTGCTCGACAAAACGCAATTCCTATCTGATTATGGCATCCGGAGCCTCAGCCGGATTCATGCTGAAAAACATCCATTACAAAGCCTGCCAGGTGTAGAGAAGGCTTTTATTGAATATGAGCCGGGTGAATCACAGTCTCAGCTTTTAGGCGGAAACTCAAACTGGAGGGGACCGGTGTGGATGCCTATCAATTATTCCATACTGCAAGCATTGACAAAGTTTTATCGCTATCTGGGGCCAAATTTCACTGTAATAGTACCAGATCTGGCGGAGCGAGAATTGAACCTGCGCGAGATAGCTAACTTAATTGCCGATCGACTGATCAACATCTTCCGTCGTGACTTAAACAGAGGGGTCCCAAGCCTGTCTGCGGAAAGCCCATTCCAGTATGATCCTGAATGGCAGGATCTGCGATTGTTTCATGAATATTTTCACGGTGAAACAGGTCTCGGGCTCGGCGCTTCGCATCAGACGGGCTGGACGGGTTTGGTCGCCAATCTCATCAAGCGCCGCTACCAACTAAAGGCCGAGGAGAAAGATTGATAAAAAAGTAATTTTGCGGATTAGGTGATAAGTAATTTTTTTTTCGCTCGCACAAAAATTCGGTGTGGTTCTTTGAGTCCGCCTCCAACTCGTCGCATAAATTTACCTTTATATATCTGGACATCCTGTCAACAACACCTATGTATTACTTGCCCCAATCTACAGTTCCGTCATGCAAAATTTAACCCAGTATATCCACTGGCAATTTTAATATGTAAAGAAGGATTCATGAAACCCATCAATCAAAAGGCAGCTTGTCGATTAGAAAGTGCCATTTTTGATACAA
>JAFDBU010000094.1 GCA_019313095.1 Deltaproteobacteria bacterium
GATTACCGGGAAAGCGACCTGGTCAAGCTAGATATCCTAGTTAACGGTGAAAAAGTTGATGCACTGTCACAGCTGGCACATCGTTCAAAGGCGAGGGAAAGGGCTTTGCATGCCTGCGAGCGCCTGAAGGAGGAAATCCCGCGTCATATGTTCAAGATAGCCATTCAGGGCGCTATTGGATCAACCATTGTGGCACGGACAAATATCGCTGCAATGCGAAAAGATGTAACAGCCAAATGTTATGGTGGTGATATCACAAGAAAGAGAAAACTGCTCGAGAAACAGAAGGCAGGAAAAAAGCGCATGAAGACTGTCGGCAACGTTGATATTCCCCAACAGGCCTTCCTGGCAGTTCTCAAATCGGAGCAGAATTAAGCAGGCAGACCGGCAAACAATCATGGCATCATGCATGACATAATAGAAGTCGAAATTTTTAATAAAATTTTCAGCTCCATTGCCGAAGAGATGGGCATAATCCTTTGCCGTTCCTCTTTTTCTTCAAATATCAAGGAACGCAGGGATTTTTCCTGTGCAATATTTGATGCAGGTGGAGACCTGGTTGCCCAGGCTGCTCATATCCCAGTTCACCTTGGGGCCATGCCCATGACCCTTTCATCGGTTCTTGCTGAAATGTCCCTGCAGGAAGGGGATATTGTCATCACCAACGATCCATACAAAGGCGGCAGCCATCTTCCAGATATCACCCTGATTGAACCAGTATATTCCGCCTCCCGCGAACATGCTGCCGCGGGTCCCCTTTTTTATGTTGTTAACCGTGCGCACCATGCTGATGTAGGTGGCAGAAATCCAGGTTCCATGGGAATGACCAACTGCCTTGCGGAAGAAGGCTATGTTATCCCGCCCACCCTTCTATATACACAGGGTTCCTGTAACAAAACCTTTCTGCATGATTTCCTGCATAATGTAAGAAATCCGGAAGAACGCCTTGGTGATCTGCGGGCTCAGACAGCATCCCTGAGCCGCGGCAAATTGCGTATCAATGAAATTCTGAAAAAATATCCTGCACAAGAAGTTTTTTCCACACTGAACCAACTCAAAAGGTATGCGGAACGGTTGATGCAGAATGTCATCAGACAGCTACCCAACGGACTGTATTCTTATACCGATTTTCTGGATGATGATGGCAGGAATCCAGCACCTGTACCCATATCAGTTGATCTTACAATTAATAATTCCACCATTGACGCTGATTTCCGCCGCAGCGCTGATCAGACAGACACTCCAATTAATACGGTCAAGTCAGTTGTTATGTCGGCTACAGTTTACGTATTCCAATGTCTTGTCGGTGAAGGGCATCCGATTAACCAGGGTACATACCGTCCTCTGCAGATCAAAACCCGGCCTGGTTCCGTTGTTGATCCTAATAAACCGGCTCCTGTTGCAGCCGGTAATGTTGAAACTTCGCAGAGAATTGTTGATGTCCTTCTTGGTGCCTTGGCACAAGCCGTTCCTGAATTGATCCCCGCAGCCAGCAGCGGCTCCATGAACAACATTGCAATCGGCGGGCAAAAAAAAACAATGGGAGAGGAGGTTTCCTATTATGAGACAATCGGCGGCGGCATGGGGGGACGCCCGACATTGAATGGGCTCAGTGGCATCCACACCCATATGACCAATACCATGAACACTCCGATTGAGGCCCTGGAACATACCTATCCGCTCCTGGTTGAACAGTATGGCCTGCATTATGGTTCCGGCGTAGAGGGACTGCACAGGGGCGGTGACGGAATAATAAGATCGTACCGGTTTATTAAAAAAGCCCGCGTCTCGCTTCTTACGGAGAGACGGAAATAGGCACTCTATGGTTTGGCCGGGGGAAAAAATGGACTGACAGGCAAAAACCTACTCATACGAGCAAAAAAGAAAAAAAAACTTGGTGGTAAGCTGGTATTTGAAGCCGAAGCTAATGACCTTTTGGTCATCAAGACTCCTGGCGGTGGTGGATGGGGGCGGACCACCGGGTGAGATGGCCCGCCCCTCAAATGAGACTTAAATAAATTACCGGGGGACCATCAATCAGGCAATAAGACTCGCGCTTTTTTGCTTCATTATGGTCTGCATTTCCTGTTTGGTGAGAACAGTGTTTTCAGCTTTGAGCATGTACACAATACAGTCCTGGCAGATATTGAAAGCCTTTCTGTAGTCGTCCATTTCGCTGGCAATTTCCCAGCAGTTTAAGTCGGGATGTTTTCTCGCTGGACAATCATCCGTGCCCTCACATTTCATGATTTCCCAACAGGGCAAGTCGCTATTTGTTACCATTTACAATCCCCCTTGCTTAAAGTAACAACCAAATTGAAGTCTAACCTTGTAAATTGTCTAACCTGATTTTTCTGAAATTTCGGCGAAAAAATAATTAACCACTAAACAAGAAAGCTGTCAAGTGCTTGTAAAAGATTATCCCGACCCATCCCCGTTTTAGCTGAAAACATCAGTCTGTCTGACTTTGTCACCCCAAAACCGGCATCAAGGACTGCCGCGTTTTTACTGCGTTGGTTGGCTGAAAGTTTATCCGCCTTGGTATAGACAAGCAAAAAGGGCACTCCAACGCTTCGCAGCCAATCTACCAACTGCAGGTCGACAATCTTGAGTTCATGGCGCAGATCGACAATGACAACCACGCATTTCAAATTTTTCCTGGTTTCAAGGTACGCGGTTATCAGGTCCTGCCAGGCCGCCTGCGTTTTTTTGGAAACCCTGGCATAGCCATACCCTGGCAGATCCACGAGATAGATACAGTTATCCAGCAGGAAAAAATTAAGACTCTGGGTCTTCCCAGGTTTGGCACTGGTCTTGACCAGGTTCCTGCGTTTGATAAGCGCGTTCATCAGACTGGACTTGCCTACATTGGACCGACCGGCAAAGGCTATCTCCGGCCTATCCGGTGGCGGAAGTTGCTTGAGATCA
>JAFDBU010000095.1 GCA_019313095.1 Deltaproteobacteria bacterium
CCCAGCTTGTTCCGGGAATTCCTCAAGTACATCCTCTTCAATGACTACAAGTGCCTTGGGAGCCAGTAATGACGATTTTGCCAACTCCTGCACCATGAATCCGGAAATTCCTTTCCGGTACGGAGGGTCAACAAATACAACTGAAAAAGTCGTCTCCGGCAGCCCTTTTGTTAAAAAGAAAAGCCCCTTTGACAGGTCCCGTTTAAAAAGGAACGTTTTATCAGTAAAGCCGCACAAGCCGATATTTTTGTTTATGATATGAACCGCCCTGGTGCTGTTGTCAACAAATACAGCCAGTTCAGCACCACGACTCAATGCTTCAAGTCCTAAAGCACCGGTACCGGCATAAAGGTCGAGAACAGCCGCACCTTGAACTTCAACCCCAATGATGCTGAAAAGTGCTTCACGTGCCCTGTCAGAGGTTGGCCGGATGAGCAAGCCTGGGGTTTTCGACGTACTCTTTGGAGGTGTCTGCAGGCGCCGCCCTTTAGCTTTGCCCCCTATTATGCGCAATTATAAATAATCCCTTGCAACTATTTCGGCAATCTGCACTGCGTTCAGGGCTGCCCCCTTTAGAATATTGTCAGCCACAACCCAGAGATTTATACCATTTTCTATGGATTCATCTTCCCGTATCCTGCCCACCAGCGTTTCAAACTTTCCGGCACAGTCCAATGCCAGGGGATAAATACTAAGGCTCGGTTCGTCTACGACTTTAACACCGGGTGCGGTTGCGAGAAGCTCTTTTACTTCTGCGGCGGTGATCTTTTCTGCGGTCTCAATATTTACTGATTCCGAATGGCCATAAAACACAGGAACTCTAACCGTAGTTGCAGTTACCCCGATGGCTGAATCTTCAAAAATCTTACGAGTTTCATTTACCATTTTCATCTCTTCTTTGGTGTAACCGTTATCCAGAAAAGAATCGATATGCGGCAAACAGTTAAAGGCTATCTGGTGCGGATAAACATTCTTCTGTATAGGCTCACCGGCTGCATAGGCCTTTACCTGCGACTCGAGTTCTGCGATAGCCTTGGCTCCGGTACCTGAAACCGCCTGATATGTTGAGATGACAATACGATTGATCCCGGCCCTGTCATAAATTGGTTTCAGGGCGACAAGCATCTGGATTGTCGAACAGTTGGGATTGGCAATAATTCCTCTATTTTTATACTGGCTAATGGCGTGTGGGTTGACTTCCGGAACGACGAGCGGAATGTCATCATCCATACGATAGGCGCTGGAGTTGTCAATCACTACAGCCCCTGCTGCGACTGCTGCCGGGGCAAACTCAAGCGACCGGGCCGCACCGGCAGAAAAAAGAGCAATATCGATACCATCAAAGGCATCTTTTGACAATAACCGGACCGGTATTTCCAGATCCTTGAATTTTAGTTTTTTGCCCAGGGACCGCTCTGAAGCCAGAAACCGCAACTCATTAACCGGAAAATCCAGCCGCGCCAGCACATCCAACATGGCACCGCCAACTGCACCCGTGGCACCTGCAACTGCCACATTATATTTTCTTCCATGTTCACTCATAACTTAATCCGTATTGTTGCTAATCTTTACATTCTTAAATATTTAAAATCCCAGCTTAATCATAAGCTTAATACAGGCATGCTGAATAAGGATAATTTTCGTTCGAGAACAAGGATAGCGAAAAATTTCACCGCAGGCATATGTCTGATATTCCGAGGATAAAATTTTAAGCTAGACACAGAGATCGGACGAAAAGGCCGTTATGCAGCCTGCCTGTCAGACCGCTTCGGCAACCAGGTCACCCACTTCTTTCGTACCGTATCCCATCTTGCCGGCTGACAGGCTGTCCAGCTTCTCAGCAACCGTCCAGCGGATGGCATTTTCAATGGCCTGCGCCGCTTCAGTCTCACCAAGATAGTCGAGCATCATTTGGGCAGCACCTATTGCGGCCAGGGGATTAATAACATTCTTGCCTGTATACTTCGGGGCGGATCCGCCAATGGGCTCAAACATGCTGACACCTTCCGGGTTGATATTACCACCTGCCGCAATACCCATACCACCCTGGATCATGGCGCCAAGATCAGTAATAATGTCACCGAACATGTTATCCGTCACAATGACATCGAACCACTCCGGATTTTTCACCATCCACATACAGGTTGCATCTACATGAGCATAATCCGTTTTGATATCAGGATACTCTTTGGCAACTTCATAAAAAGTGCGCTCCCACAGATCAAAGGCATAGGTCAGCACGTTTGT
Source organism: Deltaproteobacteria bacterium (assembly GCA_019313095.1). Taxonomy (GTDB): domain Bacteria; phylum Desulfobacterota; class Desulfobulbia; order Desulfobulbales; family BM004; genus BM004. The sequence goes on from JAFDBU010000095.1 coordinate 2,248, forward strand.
TTTGCCGCAAAGCGTCACTTGCTTTCTCTTATTACGCTTACGGGCATAATCAAAGGCAAAACGAATGCAGCGCTCAACACCTTTCCTGGTATTTATAGATTCCTGTACCGCAACTTCGTCCGGTGTACCTTTTTTCAAAACCCCTCCGGCACCGGCATAAAGCCCTTCCGTGTTTTCACGCACCACGACAAAGTCAATATCTTCCGGGCCTTTATCCTTAAGAGGGGTATCAACATTGGGGTATAGAATAACCGGCCGCAGGTTAATATACTGGTCAAGGGCGAATCTGAGGCTTAGAAGAATTCCTTTTTCAAGGATACCCGGTTTTACCTCAGGATGACCAATGGCTCCCAGAAAAATAGCGTCATGCTTTGTTAATTCTGCGACTGCATTGTCCGGCAGAACTTCACCGGTTCGCAGATATCGCTCACCGCCGTAATCAAAATCAGTCAACTCCAGCTTGAATTCAAACTTTTCTGCGGCTGCCTTGAGTACCTTGACTCCTTCAGCAGCAACCTCAGGGCCGGTGCCGTCACCACCCATCACTGCAATTTTATACGTATTACCCATTATCCTCTTTGTCCTGTTTGTTTTTATTATCGGTTATAATGCTTCCAGTAATTCTTATTTTTTCTCTGCTTCTTTCTGAAGGTATACCAGCCTGTTCAAACCATTCAGATACGCCTTGCCGGAAGCCGTAATAATATCAGGATCAAGCCCGTACCCGATTACTACCCTGCCATTATCCTTAATCCTCACCAGCACATCACCCTGGGCATCTGTGCCGCCGGTAATGGAACTGACTGAGAAAAAAAGCAGTTTGCTGCTTGTTCCGGTAAGTTTGGCTATGGCACGGTAGGTCGCATCAATAGGTCCAACGCCGATTGCCGCACCTTCCCTGTCCTCTCCGGCAACCTTGAGACGGACTGCGGCTGTGGGCAGTTTCATGGAGCCGCTCATAACTCCCAGAGATATTAGCTCAAAGACCTCAGGAATGCGAATTATCTCATCCATGATAATGGCCTCCACATCCTCGTCAAAGATCTCCTTGCGGACATCTGCCAGGGCCTTGAACCTGGTAAATACCCGATCCAACTCATCAGTGGACAGGGTATATCCCATGACCTCGATACGGTCTTTCAAGGCGTGCCGTCCCGAATGTTTGCCCAGAACCAGATTGCCCTTTGTCAAACCTATATCGGAGGGGTTCATGATCTCATAGGTCGTCCTTTCCTTCAGCACCCCGTCCTGATGTATACCCGACTCATGGGCAAAGGCATTAGCCCCGACTATAGCCTTATTCGGTTGCACCGGCATACCCGTAATGGTGCTGACCAGACGGCTGCTCGGGTGTATATGCTCCGTGATAATATCCGTATGAACGGTCAGCTGGTCAGCTCGGGTACGAATTGCCATGACAAGTTCTTCCATAGCCGTATTGCCGGCTCTTTCTCCCAACCCGTTGATGGTAC
>JAFDBU010000096.1 GCA_019313095.1 Deltaproteobacteria bacterium
CAGTCGAGCTGGGCCCCAGGAGGATCAATGTCAATACCATCAGTGCAGGTGCTGTTGATACAGAAGCCTTGAAAAAATTTCCCAACCGTCAGGAGATACTGGATACGGCTATTTCCAAGACACCTCTGGGGCGCCTGACTACACCTGAAGATGTTGCAGATGTCGCTCTGTTTTTATGCTCAGATCTGGCTGCCATGATCCAGGGGCAGACCATTGTTGTTGACGGAGGTTATTCTATCCGCGGTTGAGTGAAGTCCTGTTTTCTGGTTTGCCCCCTCCTATCAGGTGAGCAGATATTAATAGATACCATCGGCTGTGCCTTCCGCCTTAGGCGGTTCAGACAGGTCCAGCGTCTTGTACCGTTAACAGCTTCGATGCTCAGCGTCAAAGAATGGGTTGCAATCTGAAAACTAAGATTTTCTGCCGTTTCACGCAGCCGAGCACCACAGAAAAGATTGAAAAAGGAAATTAAACTGTTTCAGCGAAGCGAGTTTTTAAACTCCGGTCGTTTTGAAGAGTGCAGGGCTAAAGCCTAAGTGACCGAGGGATTGGCTGCACTTTCTTTGATTCGATTCTTTATGCAAGTAAAGAATCGAACATAAATAGAAAGGATCAATATTTATTTGTTGGCTGATATCCCAAAATATGCTATAAGATAGTTAGAACCCCACACGGCTTCCGACATAGTATAAAAAAAGCGATAATAAAGCAAAGAGGGAAGCAAGATGGGGTTATTTTTTTGCCTTTATTCACTTCCCCCGTTCGATCCCATTTGTATGCCTCTGTTGAACACATCTTAAAAAAATGCTTTTTTCTGCTGCCCACAAGAAGAACAAGCAAATAAAGAATGGTTATTGATAACTCTTTACTCAATAAAAAAGGTATCATAACAATTGGCAGCCTTTCAGAAGATTTGTTATAGCTGTTTTTTGTCAGGAACAAGGCTGTTTGATGAAGTAAAAATGAGAAAAATACGATGGCAAATAAACGTAATCAGCCCTGCCCTTGCGGGAGTGGCAGGAAATATAAAAAATGTTGCGGATTCAGCGGTGCAAATCCGGCCTTTCCAGCAGATCAAAGCGTACAAAAAAAAGTAAACTCTTCCATTGATGAATTGTTAAGGGCGGGAGCGATGGCAGCCAGCCAGGGACGCTATGATGAAGCTGAAGCCTGCTTCCGTCAGGCAGTTAAACTAAAGCCCGATTTTGCCATAGCTTTCAATAACCTGGGCCTGGCCCTTCATGATCAAGGTAAACTGGATGAGGCTGAGGCAAATTTGCACAAGGCTCTCAAATTAAGCCCGGATTTTGTAGAAACATACATCAACCTCGGAATAATCCTCAATAGTCAAGGCAAGCTTGAAGAGGCAGCGGCCAGTTACCGGCAGGCGCTCACACTGAGACCAAACTATGCAGAGGCGCATTACAATCTGGGAATAACTTTAGGCGATCAAGGTAGGCTGGAAGAGTCGGAAGTCAGTTTGCGTCAAGCACTCAAATTAAAGCCCGACTATACTGAAGCGTACAACAACCTTGGCCTGATTCTTCATAGTTTAGGCAGACAGGATGAGGCTGAAACCTGCTTCCGGCAGGCGCTTAAATTAAACCCGGATTCTGCACAGGTGTATAAAAGTTTATCAATGTTTCTGAATCGTGCAGAAATTGATGGTGTTATAATAGCAATGGAAAAACTCTATAAAAGAAAAGATTTGTCTGATGAAGATAAAATAGACCTTGGATTTGCTTTAGGGAAGTCTTTTGAAAAGCTTGGAGAATATGATAAATCGTTTGATTTCATCTTTAAGGCAAATCTGGAAAAGCGTAAAACATATAGTTATTCCATCCAGGATGATCATGAATTTTTTACGAGAATAAAGAAAACCTTCTCAGCAGATTTTTTTTCTTCCCATCCTGACTCAGGCATTTCTGACAAAACACCAATATTTGTTTTGGGAATGCCACGGTCAGGTACAACACTTGTTGAGCAGATTCTTGCAAGTCATCCACAGGTTTTAGGCGCTGGTGAGTTGCTGTTCCTGCCATATCTGGTCAACAAAATCTGCGCTGAAGGTGGCGCAGCCGGAAAATACCCTGAATGTATTCTGGAACTGGGCATGAAGGGCTTTGGGAGAATGGGACTGGAATATGTAGAAAAAATCCGTAAGTATTCAAATTCTGTTCAGCATATAACAGATAAACTGCCCCATAATTTTTTATACCTGGGACTGATCAATAAGGTTTTACCTAAGGCAAAGGTAATTCACTGTGTCAGAATCCCGATGGATAACTGTTTATCTATATTTAAGACTGACTTTAAGGGACAACTCCAAAGGTACGCCTATGATTTAATTGAAATAGGTCAATATTATAACCTTTATCTTGACCTAATGACGCACTGGGAAAAAGTCCTGCCTGGAGTCATGTATACAGTCAAGTACGAGGAAATGGTTTCAGACCAGCAGGATCAGATAAAAGGACTTCTCGATTTTTGTGATTTGCAATGGGATGATGCCTGCTTGAACTTTCACAAAACTAAAAGAAAAGTCATTACCGCAAGTGTTGCACAAGTAAGCCAGCCCATATACACAGACTCGGTTGGGTTGTGGAAACGATATGAGAGAAGACTTGAGTCTCTTAGAAAGGTAATCAGGGAATGAGTCTCATCGAAGAATACTTTCAAAATAGTGAAAGGCCTTAAAAAAATAACAAAGTCCGCATGTCCAGCAAGAACAGAATATTATGCAACTGATGCCGGGTTAAAGTGGGCAGTGAGCAAGTTGCTTTTTTTGTTTAAGGAACGAATGCTTCTCGTCAGTCAACAGGAATGTGACGGAGAATGTGCTTACATATTTTATTCCTTGCCCTTTACCTTATCGCCTTACTCTCCATGTCCTTCCAGCAGACCCTGAGCACCTGGGCTGTTTTATCCGTTACCCTGTAACGGTGATCTATGCGGTGTCCGATCAGGGCAAGTATTGAATCATCAGCACATAATACGGGTACCAGTGCTCTGCTATGCAGGTCGACTTTCTGGTCGCCGAGAAAGTCGTTTACCTTTTTGCTGCCCGGCGCACCAAGTGGATGAAAGCGGTCTCCCGGCTTAGGTCCTCTTAAGGTGAGGGGAAAAGAGAAAAGTCCGGAATCAAGACAATCCCCTGACGGGAAGGTATCCTCGAAGCCTGCAGTAAAGTCGTCAAGATATTCCACGATAAGCCTCTTGTTCAGGGCAGGGAAATCATAACTGCCTGGCCCAAAGATATTGGTTTCATGGAATTTAACCCTTGTCTCCGGCTTAAGGCTACCTCGAAAGTGGCCCCGTCCCCTGGGATACTCAAAGCAGAGCTGATCTTTATTTTTCATAACCCTGAGACCATCAGCAAGATGGAGGCTGCCCTTCGGAGAAACATGTATGGTAAGCTGCAAGAGGTTTTCTATCTGCCGGGATGTCGGTTCACATAGCATTAGCCAGCAGCATTTTTCCAGAATTCTTCGCTGGATTGCACGTGGATAGTTGAGAAAGAGCTCAAGGTTGATTTTCATTTCCTGCGGATATGATTCAGCCGTCGGTACGCTGCTGTCATGCATTTGTGCCCCTACATTTTCAAATTTGGCTGTAACAGTTTCAGCAAAAGCAGCAGCGCTCTCCTTTTCCAGCAGTTCTTCTTCATCTTGGAGAATATTAGCCGTACGGATCAGGGTCTGCCTGATGTCTGGATTGTAGTTTGCGACCAGATACGGCAGCAGTTCGTTTCTTATACGGTTTCTTAAGAAAACATTTTCCCGGTTGGAACTATCAATCTTGTAAGGAATGGAATATTTTTCAAGGTAGTCACTCAGCAGCGACTTGGGGAAACGCAGGAAGGGCCTGATATATTTGCCGGCCCGTAAGGTTTTCATACCGGAAAGCCCCTTTCGGGCTGTTCCCCTGATCAGACGCAGAAGAATTTCTTCGGCCTGGTCGTCCGCTGTATGGGCCAGGGCAATTTTTTGTGCCCCGCTGGTTTCCGCCGTTTTCTCAAGAAAATCGTAACGCAGAATCCTGGCGGCATGTTCAATGGAAAATTTTTGAGTTGCTGCATAACCTTTTACATCAACGTTACCGAAAAAGAAATCGATGTTGAAACGAAGAGACTCCTCCTTAACGAGATTTTTTTCCTTTTCAGCCTCAACCGGCCTGAGACCATGGTTGACATAGGCAGTGATCAAGGTAAAATTCAGGACAGGAGCTAAGCGGGCCAGGATGTGGAGTAGCGCCATGGAATCGGGGCCGGCAGATACGGCGGCAACTACTTTGTCACCAACCTGCAGCAGGTTTTCCTGTTGGATTACTTTAATAGTATTTTTTCCCAGAGGGTGCATAAAAAAGATTTTTGAGAGGAATTATATTTGAAAAATTATTTGCATGATTACTTATTGAAGCTGATTGATTCCGGGGTTGAGCCCGTTTTCAACTCTGTTGCCTGCAGATATGGGGAATGTACCATCTACTGTCTCATCAAGCCCCCGGAAAATATTCTCCAGCTGACTTTTGCGCCAGTAAAGCATGAATTTCTCCAGAACCGGTTAAAAAGGTTTAGTAGAAAGGTTCGGATTACTAAGCTGCAGCAGCAACAGTTTCAATACGATAAAATATTTGCAGGGTATTTCTCAGGTAAACACACCACATTTTCTCTCGCTCTTGACTCGCCTTTACTTGCAGCAGGAACAGATTTTCAGCAAAAAGTCTGGCATCAAATTAACGCAATACCTTATGGTGAAACTATAACTTATCAAAAACTTGCCCAACTGGCAGGTTCCCCAAAAGGATCAAGAGCGGCAGGCATGGCCTGTGGCGCTAACCCGCTTTCTCTCATAATTCCTTGTCACAGAGTAGTTTCGGTAAAAGGTTTGGGAGGTTTTGCCGGGGGTGTGGAGGTCAAGAAATCTCTATTAACCCTGGAGCAATCTAAAAAAAGCACTGTCAGCAGAAAGGACTGATAAAAGAATCAAATACGGAATTCTTATAGTTCAGGGCCGTAAAGGTCCAGCGGTGTTTTCATCAGGGTTTCGCTGCCGCAATTCTTCCAGCAGCGTTGGGTCAAGCCTTTCTATCTGTTCTTCAAGTACGGAGATATTCTGCTGAACTTTATCCAGAAGTTCCGTTTGGGGATACCTCGTCAGGATTTCGGTAAGCAATCTATGGGAATCAAGAAGAAGATTTTTTTTCTGTTCCAGGTCTGTAGTTTTCCCGGCCCTGATAAAAAGAGATGCAGCTTCCTTGCGCATCGTACCGGCAGCACGGTTAGCTGCCTCAACTATCTTCATTCTTGCCTTTTCTTCATATTCAGTGCCAGTGAAAGATTGGAAGGCTGATATTGCATTATCATATTGCCGCGAGTCCAGAAGATTAACCGCAGAGTCCCACTGTTCGGTCAATTCCATTTCCTCAATGCGTTGCTGGGTTTGCTGCTCCTGGATTTCCGTCTGAGCAACATCGTAGAATGTTTTCTGCAATACTGCCTGTAGTTCGGGCGGGAGGTAATAGCGAGAAATATTTTTGAGCATATCTGTTGCTGCGGTGAATCTTTTCTCTGCCACAAGCGCATCAATCCTGACAAGCTGGCGGCCAAACCATGATTTTAACTGGTCCGCGGCAAAGGTTCTAAGACGTAAGGCACTAACCGCTATCGGGCTGCCAGCATGCGCTCTGGCAAAATCGTCTGCCATTTCATTTAATCTGGGCGCATGCATCTTATAATCATACGTTTGAAACTCACGCAGAAGTTTCATGTAGGCGATCATATCTTCAGACTTGGGATCAAGAGAATCCAGAAAGGCAAGCTGTTCCTCGGCCCAGATCTTTTCAAAACTAAGAGCCTGGTGTTCGCGGATCATACTGTTATAATAGAATTCTGCTGCAGCCAAATCAGCATCGGCTAGAAGAAAGTCAGCAACTTGTCGCTGGATGGCAAGGGGTTCAATGTCAAGATCACCTGATTCCAACATACTTTTATAATATTGTGCTGCCGCATCAACCTGTCCAGTATACTGCAGGGCACGGCCATAGTTCAAGCGAGTGGCAATAGATGGCTTGAGATCGGGAAACTCAGTCGAAAGGCCCTCAAAGGCCGAAAGCGCTTCCTGATAATTTCCCTGCGTAACATGTGTAGCAATAACTTCCTGGGCTTCAGCAAATGAAAGTTCCGGTTCAGCACCCGGCATGGGTTCATACAGTTCAGTGAAATCCAGGACAAGCAATTCATTGCACCTGCTTTCCAGAAAAGCGATATCGTGTCGCTGCATGGCTTTGGGATTCGCTGCCGGCGCCGTACCTAAAGAGAAAACCTTGTCATGCTGCATTCTTTCCATTAATTCACTGTAGCCTTTTAAAATGCTTTCCAGCCTTTGCAAGCATACTGCTTCAAGGGATATTACTTCGTCTGTAAATGGTCCTTCAGTGGCAATTTCCAAAATTTCCAGCCACTGTTCTAATTTGTTTTCATAGACAATTAAACGGTGTAGTACGAACTCAATATCAGCATAATTGACCTTAATTTCCTCGGGACCTGAATATTCCATTTGCCTCGATATGTGTGTCTCGGAGGAACCCATCTGAGATTCTTCCATTTCCTGTTCCATATCTTCCTGGATTTCGGCAGGAGGTTGAGCAGTTTCCGGTAAGGATATATGGGGTTCCGGTGCAGGCTGTTTGGGTTCAGCAGGAGTTGAGACCGGTTGAGATATTAAGGGTTCCGGCGCAGGTTCTCTGGGTTCAGCAGGTGTTGAGACCGGCTGGGTTGCTGCGCAGCCGGTGAGCCAGGCAGAAAGGATAAACACTGCAATAATGATGGTGAATGTTTTGAAGAGCGGCATTATAGTTTACGTCTGTTATAAGTTATTACAAGTCTGCGTCCAGGTTGTTTGTCTGCAGGACTTTTCATTTTTGCATTAACTGTGAGCTATAAAACAGAATTTGTCAAATTTGCAAGAGTTAACATTTCCCCGGGCGGAATAATAGACAAAGAAATGGTATAAGAATTAACGAAGGGGACATTATTCTGCCCCATAATCAGGCATATTCAATTTTGCCAGAATGGCTGAAATCTTCTTTCAGGTTCCAGTTCCCCACTTGGAAGAAGGGTGCCGAATGTGAGGACAGTGGCAGTTGAAGAACGTGTTGAATCGCCGGGACCATATTGTTTTGTCACAGGCAGGCCGTTTGCCGGATCTACAGATACGTTTCTCTGCTCAAGATCAGGATTGATAAGACGTAATCCAGTCTCACCGGTAAGCGGGTCTACAGAAAAAGCCAGGTCAACCAAATCCAATTTGGCGCCAAATTCTTTTTCCATCAAAATGGTATTGGCCATTCTGGTCCAGACCGGGAGAGCGCCGCTGGCACCGGTGATGTGTGTTGTCGACCGGACCATGGGTTCATTGTCATCATAGCCGACATAGGCAACAACAGTATAGCCGTTATCCGTGGAGAATCCGTTCTGCCTGTCTGCCGGCCCCGGAACCACTCCGGCAAAGGCAGAGTTTGTGAAACGGTTTGCAGTCCCTGTTTTTCCCATGAGCGGTAAAGGCAGGTCAAATTGTTTCAACTGCTTTTCAGTTTCAGGGTTATTGCTATGGAGCCGGACATTTGCATGGGCATACTGTCCGGTGCCGAATTTTATCACATTACGCAGTATGTCACTCACCGCTAGACTTGTCCGGGTATCTACGATCCTGGTATTTTTTCTTTCAGGCACAAAAATGGTCTCTCCTTCTCCATTCTCGATCCGATCAATAATGGACAGGGCGTCAATGCTGTCATCCGAACCGCTTATTGTTATATAACCCATTGTTAAAGCCTGGTAGGTCATGGCAGCTTCAAGGGGTGATATGACATTTGACCCCAGGGGGAATGACAGAACCGGCTCCAGTTCGCTTTTGATATTAAGGGCTTTGCCGAGGGCTGCTACATAACGGAGTCCGGCCAGAACACGAAAGTCAGGGATAAGTGAAAGGATCTCAAAGCTGTAGGGCGGCAGGTCGGAAATACGCTCAAATTCAGCCTGTACCGTATTTTTGAGAGTCTCGAGAGTTTCCAGGCTGACTTTACCTTCAAGCAAAATATTGGCCCAGAAACCATCCGGGAAATCTTTTTTGAATCGTGCCAATGACAGGGGATGCAGTTCTTTTTCAAGGTCTGAAAGGCTCAGCAGTTGCCAGGAATTATTTTCATCAGGTTCACTGGCATAAATAAATTTTTCATTGAGTCTGTCATGATAGAAGTGTCCAAGAAATATCTCCGGAGCTTCAAGAGTGTTGGTCTGCAACTTACCTGAGAGACTGGCGCGCAGGAATTCAATTTCCTGCATGAGCTTTAGGTGGAGCAGAAAATTGTTTTTGAGTATTTGCTGCCGGATATTTTTTTCAGCGGTAATTTGGGCCTGGCGTCGGGTTTCAGATTCGTATTCGGGCCCTGCAAGATTATCCACCTCTTCTAGGAAGCTTTCAAAATCAGCACCGTACTGCATCTTTTTCAGGTACTGGTACTCATCGTGTTTGCCGCTGAAGATCAAATCCGGTTCCAGGTTTATGACAGCCTGCCTGAATGCTGCCCGATACAACTGTTCCCGATCGACCAGAATACCCAGAGTATCACGCAGACGCTGTCTGTAGCCTGCCTGTGACTCATATTCACGCAGGTCCA
>JAFDBU010000097.1 GCA_019313095.1 Deltaproteobacteria bacterium
AACAAAATTTTGTGCCTGCCAGGTTTTTTCTATAAATTCAGCAGCAGCAGTAAGTTTTTGCGGCAGCCATATATTTCTTTCCCCAATATCCTCTGCCAGCATAAAAATGTGATGGCGCAGACTGGTGCTGATTTTATTTTCCTCTACTGAAAGAGGCAGAAAGCGACCTGAATAGGATTTGCCTGTCATTTGGCCCGGCCAGAGAAAGAAACAGAATAAAAAAATAAAGAGAATTGTTATAAGACCGGCTATAAACCAGCTTCGCTGACCGGGGTTCATGACCCTTTATCCCGGGAGTTTACACTTTTTGTAGGGCATGAGCCTCTCGCAACCCGGACGGACAATAACAGCAGTTCTTTGCCCATAGCCCCATATGTTTAGACAGTAGTATCGTCAACAATAAAAAGGGAGGCCCGGGCGCCAATACTTTTTTTCTTGACCCAGATCCTTGCCATAGGAATGGTTTCACCGTCCATATCAACCAGGTTGACAATTTCTTCGACATAGGAAATATCATTGGTTTTGAATTCATAATAGGATGTTACCTTGCTGTACGGGTCTGTAATCAGAATTATCCGTTCCGGGTCATAAGGGTGTTTTCTTGGCGACCCAGTGAAGGCGATATGGGTTTCTTTGAGGATTTTCAGGCTCTTAGGTTTTTTGTAAACCTGAATTTCAAACTTTTGATGTTCTTCCGGAAATATCTTTATAGGCATCTTCGACTCTTGGCCTCAATGAGAGATGTTAAAATATGCCATAGTGTTATATGGCCTCCAAAAAGCCGGAACATAAGCAGGAACAGCTAACGTTTATGCCCCTAAGGGTGCATTCCCCGCTACCCGGAGTTTGAGTTTACACCCCTCAAGGGGGGTACTGAAAAGAGTGCCCTGTGGTTGAGGGCGCTTACCTGCTGCGGGGAGTTTCAATCTGAAAATATACTGTCCAGAGTTACCCTGCAGTGTATATCAATTAAAACAAAAATTGAAGATTTTTCTTGTAAATACCAAGAGTAACCCAGACCAGCATCGAGAGATACCCGTGAAGAGACTTTATGAGGGCCACCAGTCGGGGCCTATTCTCCGGATAGCGTTGAACCCTCCGCCGAGAACAAGATTATTCCTAAGTCCGACTGAATCAAGGAAAAGCTGTACTTCGGATGAACGTGTGCCGGCATCACAGATGATGATCAGCATTTTATCTTCAGGCAGTTCTTTATATCGGGAGCGGACATTTACATAGGGTATAGCCTGCCAGAGATCCGAACCGTATTTCTCAACAAATTCCGCTGCCTCCTTCGGGTGCCTGATATCAAGGGCAGCCCACCCGGGTTTTCCTTCGGGCCTGTCCATCCAGTCTAGAAAATCTTCAATGGAAATGGTGCGCAGACGGCCGGCAGCAATATTGTCAGCCACATTTGCCGTGGCATTGAGGGCATCGACCGCAGTTGAGAAAGGCGGGGCATATGCCAATTCCAGATTACTGAAATCTTCAATTACAGCACCTTTGGCAATAAGGGCTGCGGCTGCGTTTATACGGGCCAGGATTGAATCGTTCATGGGCCCGAAACCCTGGACTCCAAGAACTTTCCGGCTGGTCCTGTCAAAGACCATCTGCAGCATGATGACAGCCTGGGTCGGGAAGAAATGTGCCCGGTCAGACTGGGCCGTAATGGCAACCTCCGCATCAAAACCCAGACCTTTTGCAGTTGTGTTGCTGAGGCCGGTGCCTCCGATACAGCAGTCAAATGCCTTCATGATGAAACTGCCCACCCAACCCTCAAACTGCGACGGAATGCCTCCAATATTGTCGGCGGCAACTCTGCCCTGGCGGTTGGCCAGAGAGCCCATGGGGGCATTGTTCTTCATGCCGCTGACCTGGTTTATTATCTCAACGCAGTCGCCGGCAGCATAGATGGTCGGATCGGAAGTCTGCATGCGGTTATTGACCACGATGCCTCCCTGGGGTGCTACCAGAAGCCCTGCTTCTCTGGCAAGGGTACTGTTCGGCCGTACGCCAACCGACATGATCACCAGATCAGCGTCAATGGTGCGTTTCGGAGTTAGGACCCGGCAGACTCTGCCCGAATCATCACCTTCAAGACCTGTAGCTGATTCACCCGTGTAAACAGCAATGTTGTTATCTTTAAGATGTTTTGCGAGCATTGCCGCAAAGGCCGGATCAACGATACGCGGCAGCAGCTGGTCCATATATTCCAAGACCGTGGTTTCGATTCCCCAGAGATCGGCCAGTGATTCAGCCATTTCCAGGCCGATGGCGCCGCCGCCGATAACAACCGCTTTCGTTACCTTACCCTGTGCCAGGTCGTTTTTGATGGCAATGGCCCGGTGCATATTGTTGACAACATAGACACCCTTCAATTCCGCACCAGGTATCGGCAGACGGTTGGGGATGGAGCCGGTGGCGAGCAGAAGCTTGTCGTAGGGCAGTTTATTGGATTCGCCGGTATCAAGCTGCTCTACCTCGACTGTCTTAGACTCACGGTCAATGGCCAGGGCCCTAGTCCTGGTCAGCATGGTGACCCCCTTGGCTTCCTGGAAAAAGGCTTCGTCCCGTACAACATGAAAACTGGTGGACCGCAGCTCCTTTTCATCCGACACATCTCCGGAGACATAGTATGGAATACCGCAGCCGCCATAAGAAACAAGGCTGTCCTGGTCAATGACAACAACATCGGCATCAGGCATTAAGCGTTTTACCCTGCAGGCGGTTTTGGGCCCGGCTGCAACGCCTCCGATAACAACAATTTGTTCAGACATGGTTCTTGAATCCTTCTGTATTATTTATAGGATGTATCTTTTGATGCAAATCCTGCAGAGCGAGAAAAGTATAAGGAAAGTCGCATGATGTCAAATGATTCAGGCCGGTAAATTATCGAAGACCGGGCATACCGGCCAGCTTATAAAAGTGACTGCTGCAGCCGGGTAAAAAGAAGTTGGACTGGCGGGGGAATAGGGGCTGGTAACAGAAAGGCCCCTGTCATACCATGACAACAGGGGCCGGTTGTTTTAATATAATTACTTTTTACAGGCGCAGCCGCAGCCGGATGATTTCTTTTCTTCCTGTTTCTGCATGGTCCCCGCTTCAGCACATGCCGGACATTTTTTCGGTTTGCACCTGCCTTCTTTTGTAGCGCCACATTTCTCACATTTAAATACAGCCATTTTTCTTCTCCTTTTTTATAGTTGGTTTCAGAGTTTTAATCCAAAGCTCATTCGGTCAGTCTGTTCCTGCCGAACAGATTATCGATTTTAATTTTCAAAATAATAATCATACAAAATTATTTTGCCAGTTTTTTGATAGTTATTCTTACCTGGAATTCTTCACACGGTTTGTTTTAAGAGGATTCATGCTTATAGTTGTTCAACAGAGAGACAATAACCATTTTATATAAAAGAGAAAAAGCATGGCTGAACTGCAGAAAAAAACACTGGCTGTAAAGGGTATGACCTGCGCTTCGTGTTCGGCGCGTATTGAGCGGGTTCTATCCCACCAGGAAGGCATAAAGAATGTTTCCGTCAACCTGGCGGCAGAAACCATGGAAGTTGAATGGGACGAAAAAAAACTCGCCCTTGAGGATATCGCCAAGCAGGTTGCCGGCCTGGGATTTGAACTTGAGATGCCGAGCGGCAAAACCACCCTTGACCTTGCAATCAAGGGCATGACCTGCGCTTCCTGTTCGGCACGCATAGAGAAAGTGCTATCAGGCCTTGACGGAGTCCAGTCCATGCAGGTCAACCTGGCGGCTGAAACCGGCAAGGCAGTATTTAACCCTGATATAATCAGCAAAAGGAAAATACTGGAAACTATTGCCGGCCTGGGATTTGAGGCAGAACCGCTCGCCGAGCAGGATGAAAACCTGCTGCTGAAACAGCAGCGCCAGACGAGAGAAAAACTGGCCAGGATGAAAAAAGAACTCATCCCGGCCTTTGTTTTTGCATTTATTCTTTTGGTTCTTTCCATGGGCGAAATGCTTGGTATGCCCCTGCCTGAATTTCTTGAACCCCATCATAATCCATTGAATTTTGCCCTGGCGCAGTTTCTGCTCGTTTTGCCGGTCATGTGGTCCGGCCGCCGTTTCTATCTTGTCGGTTTTCCAGCCCTTATCAGGAAATCACCCAACATGGATTCACTCATAGCAGTCGGTACAGGGGCTGCCTTTATCTATTCAACCTGGAACCTTATCGAGATCTGGCTTGGCATCGATCCGATGACCCGGGTTATGGACCTGTACTTTGAATCCGCCGCGGTGCTGATCGCCCTGGTTTCCCTCGGCAAATATCTGGAGACACGCTCCAAGGCAAAAACATCCGATGCCATAAGTCAGCTCATGGAACTGACGCCTGACAGGGCAACGCTGGTTAAAAATCCCGGGACTGAAAACGAGGAACAGGTTTCGATATTTGTCTCAGATATAGAAACAGGCGATCTGATCCTGGTGCGGCCGGGCGAAAGGGTTCCAATGGACGGCACTATAAAGAAGGGACGTTCAAGCGTGGATGAATCAATGCTGACGGGTGAGAGTCTGCCGGTTTCCAAGGAAGAAGGGGACAAGGTTATCGGGGGAACCCTGAACAAGAACGGCATGCTGCGCGTTTTGGCTGAACGTGTCGGTCAGGATACCGTACTGGCCCGTATTATTAAGATGGTGCGTGAAGCACAGGGTTCCAAGGCCCCAATTGCCAATCTGGCTGACAGGATAAGTCTCTACTTTGTTCCAACAGTAATGGTTATCGCAACACTGTCAGGGCTGGCCTGGTATTTTATCGGGGCCGCACCATTTCCTTTTGCCCTGCGGATTTTCATTGCCGTACTGGTCATTGCCTGTCCCTGTGCCATGGGGCTTGCCACGCCAACATCCATTATGGTCGGCACAGGCAGAGGAGCCCAGCTCGGTGTTCTCATTAAAAGCGGGGAGGCCCTGGAAATGGCCCAGGGTGTCAATGCGCTGGTCTTTGACAAGACAGGCACCCTCACCTATGGCAAGCCGCAGCTGACCGATTTTGTCCTGTTTCAGGATACTGCTGCAGAGGATGATATCCTGTCACTTGTTGCCGGAGCGGAAAGTGTGTCGGAACATCCCCTGGCAGAGGCCATTGTCGGGGAGGCACGGGCAAGGAATCTTCGACTGAAGGAGCCCGACTCGTTTGAGGCCGTTCCGGGCAAGGGCATAATAGCTTCCGTTGGCGGCAGGAACATTCTCTTGGGTAACCGGGAGTTTATCAAAAGGAAAGCAGAACATTTTGACAATCCGGATATTGACCGCAGAGCGGCGGAATTTGCCGCGAAGGGTAAAACCTCCCTTTTTCTGGCGGTCGACGGGGAAATGACCGCGCTGCTGGCCATAGCAGACCGGATGAAGCCCGAAACACCGCGGACCATCAGCCGGTTGAAAGAAATGGGGATAAAGGTCTTCATGCTTACCGGGGACAATGAAACAACAGCGAAGGCCATTGCGGCTCAGGCAGACATCCAGGAAGTTATTGCCGAGGTTCTGCCTGATTTCAAGGCGGACAAGGTGGCAGAACTGCAGGGCAGGGGAATGAAGGTGGGCATGGTTGGCGACGGCATAAACGATGCCCCGGCCCTGGCCCGTGCTGATGTGGGGATAGCCATGGGCACCGGCATAGATGTGGCAGTGGAGTCGGGTGATATCGTATTGATGAAGGGTGAGCTCGGTGGCGTACTGACAGCTTTATCACTCAGCCGGGCGACCATGCGCAATATCAAACAGAATCTTTTCTGGGCCTTTGCCTATAATGTCGTTGGAATTCCTGTTGCCGCCGGCCTGCTTTATATGTTCGGCGGGCCCACACTGAACCCGATGATTGCCGGTGGCGCCATGGCCTTGAGTTCTGTGTCGGTAGTGACCAATGCCCTGCGGCTTCGTTTCTTTGCCCCGGAAAACTGAGACCTCGTCGATTGAGCAGATCGCCTGAATCAGGTGTTTACTTTTTTGAGACCAGATCATCCATAGTGAGTCATGCAGTTAGTCACAAAATAAAAAGCCCTACTGCATCAAAATTGAATCTTGGGCTTGGGCGTTAGGTATAAGGAGGGAATGCAGTAGGACTCTTATTCTCCTGACTTTATATTATAAGTACCA
>JAFDBU010000098.1 GCA_019313095.1 Deltaproteobacteria bacterium
AACTCACTGCCTGTAACAGTTGATACTATTCTGCTTGCAGGGGCCGAGGCACATATCTGCATCTTCCAGACAGCCATGGGCGCCATGAAGGCAGGCTATCACCCCTGGATCGCTGCAGATGCTGTTTCATCAAGAGAAAAAAGAAATACGGAACTGGCATTAGGCAGGATGCAAACCCTCGGCATGACTGTCGGCCCCACAGAAATGGCAGTCTATGAGCTTCTGCAAAAGGCAGGCAGTCCAGCATTCAAGGCAATGCTGCCCCACTTGAAATAGTTTTCTGAAATTAATACTCCAGCACAGCAGAATAAAATTACGTGGAACAAATTATGACCGGTAACGAGATTCGTTCACAATTTCTCAAGTTTTTCGAAGTAAATGATCATGCCATAATTGATAGTTCATCCCTCATACCCCAGGATGATCCCACCCTGCTTTTCACCAACTCCGGTATGGTGCAGTTCAAGCGGGTTTTCATGGGAGAGGAAAAAAGGGACTACACCAGGGCTTCCACCTGCCAACGCTGTGTGCGCGCTGGCGGCAAGCATAATGACCTTGAAAACGTGGGTCATACCGCCAGGCATCATACTTTTTTTGAAATGCTCGGTAATTTTTCCTTCGGCGATTACTTCAAGGCGGAAGCAATACGTATGGCCTGGGAATTCCTTACGGTCAACCTTGCTTTGGATAAAGAAAAACTCTGGGTTTCCGTTTTTGAGGATGATGAAGAAGCCTTTGCGCTCTGGAAAGAGATCGAAGATCTGCCTAAAGGCCGCATAGTGCGGTTGGGAGAGGCGGACAACTTCTGGGCCATGGGGGACACCGGGCCCTGCGGTCCCTGTTCTGAAATTCATATCGACCAGGGGCCTGAGGTCGGCTGCGGCAGGCCGGATTGTGCCATCGGCTGCGATTGCGATCGCTACCTTGAACTGTGGAATCTGGTATTTATGCAGTTTTACCGGGACGAAACAGGCAAAATGACACCTCTGCCCAAGCCCAGCATTGATACCGGTATGGGACTGGAACGGGTTGCTGCGGTCATGCAGGGCAAACACAACAACTTTGACTCTGATCTTTTTGCGGGGCTCATCACCAAAATAGTAGAATTAAGCGGTAAGCCATACGGCCGGGATGAACGTTTTAATACTGCCATGCGGGTTATAGCCGATCACAGCCGGGCCACGGCCTTTCTGGTGGCTGACGGCATGCTGCCCTCAAACGAAGGACGCGGCTATGTCCTGCGTCGTATCATGAGAAGGGCTGTGCGTTTTGGCCGATCATTGGGTCTTGAGCAGCTTTTCCTGGCGGAGATTACCGCTGAAGTTGTAAAAACCATGAATCAGGCCTATCCGCACCTCACAGAGTCGGCAAACCTTCTTGCCAAGGTTGTTAATAACGAAGAGGAGCGGTTCCGGGAAACCCTTGATAACGGCCTGGCCATGCTCAACAGCGAGATCGGCAGACTGCAGCAAGAGGACAGCAATATTGTACCGGGTGATTTTATTTTCAAACTCTACGACACCTATGGCTTCCCGGTTGATATCGTACGTGATGTCGCTCTTGAGCAGGATTTTTCTATTGATGAACAGGGTTTTGCCAAGGCCATGGAGGAACAGCGCGCCCTCTCCAAAAAATCCTGGAAAGGAGGTTCATTGGCCGCAATGGTCCCGGGGGTTAAAAAACTTGTCGACGCGGCTCGCAAAACTCAGTTCGTCGGGTATAAAACCCATCGGGCCCATTCCATTATTAAAGGTCTGGTTGATCATGCGGGAGAAAGCGCAGACCAGGCCGCGCAGGGTGAACGTGTGTCCATCTTTTGTCCCGAGACACCCTTTTACGCTGAAGCAGGCGGTCAGATTGGCGACCAGGGTGAAATTGTCGGGCCGAACGGCACGGCCACTGTTCTGGATACCATTGTGGTCGCTGATGGTGTCATTCTGCATGAAGCTGAGGTCACCAAGGGCTCACTGACAATCGATGAGCCGGTTGAGCTCAAAGTAATGGAGGGCAGACGCCAGCGCACTGCCTGCAATCATTCAGCCACACATATCCTGCATGCTGCCATGAAGGCTGTGCTGGGTGATCATGTCAAACAGTCAGGCTCTCTGGTAACCCCGGAGCGCTTACGTTTCGACTTCACCCATTTCTCCCCCATCACACCCGAAGAGCTTGCCAGAATAGAAATACTCGCCAACGAGGAGATCAGAGCCAACACTCCTTTAAATACGGAAATGCTGGCCAGAGAAGAGGCAGTCAAGTCAGGTGCAGTTGCCCTCTTTGGGGAAAAATACGGCGAAACGGTCCGGGTTGTTTCAATCGGCAGCTTCAGCAAGGAACTGTGCGGCGGCACCCATGTCAGGGCGACCGGTGAGATCGGCCTCCTGAAAATTATTGCGGAGACGGGCATTGCAGCAGGTGTCCGACGTATCGAGGCTGTCACCGGCCCGGAGGCCTTCAATATTTTCCAGGCCCGGGAAAAACAACTGGCAAAACTTGCCAATCTTTTGAAGGTGCCGACTGAAAATCTTGAAAATAAAATTGAAAAACTTTTGAGCACCAGTAAAGAACTTGAAAAAGAGGTAAGCCGTTTGACCGCCAAACTGGCTCTCAGTGATATCGACAACCTTATTAACAGTGCCAGGACAGTTGACGGTACCAGGGTTGTCGTGTCAAGTGTTGTGCTTGATTCCCCCAAAACCCTCCGTGATATGGGGGATAAGATCCGCGATAAGCTGGTTAGCGGCATTGTGGTCCTGGGGGGCGAATACCAGGGTAAGGCAGCCCTGCTGGTTATGGTCTCCAAGGATTTGACCGACACATATAAGGCCGGAAATATTATCAAGGCGATTTCAGCAAAGGTTGGCGGCAGGGGCGGCGGACGTCCTGATATGGCTCAAGCCGGCGGACCCAACCCGGACAAACTGGCCGAAGCCCTTAATGCTGTATACGATATAATAAAAGAACAGTAACTTTGAAGTAATTACTCAAGATTGCAGTTCCAATATTTTTTCACCGGCCCCAATTGCCCGAACCGGCTCTTGGCATAAAGTTTCTCCTTGCCGCACCGGTACCCCGTTGCTCATGAAGGCAGATACCATACCTTTTTGATGCTTCTGTATGAAATAATCCCTGAAAAAAATTTGTCAGCCATGCCGTAAGCGGAGACTCGGGAAACCACTCCACCCCGTGTATTAGGCCAGTAGTTTATTGATATAATAAGGCCGCGTTGATGATCGCTGGACTTTTTAAGAATTGATCAAATATTGATAAAAATGTTGACAGTCCCTTCAGTATACATTAGATAAGCACCATTAATTTTATGAACGAGCATTCATTCATAAGGCTTTAAAGTAAGAGATAGCAAGCACTTTTCAAGAAGGAGCCCCTTGAAATGATTACCATTGATATAACAGTCCTCATCCAGATCATTAATATCCTGATCCTCATCGTCATCATGAACGCGGTACTTTACAAGCCTGTACGTACAGTCCTGGCCAAAAGGAAGGAAAAACTCGCTGAACTGGCTAATTCCATCGAGACTTTCAAAAAAAATGCTGAACTCAGGAGGGAAGAGATAAACAGAAAACTTAATGACGCCAGGAGCAAAGCCAAGGAAGAAATTGAAAAGGCCAGGTCTGCTGCTCAGGCTACAACGGCTGAATCTTTGGCCCAGGTCCGACAGGAAGCAACATCCAACAAAACAGCACAGCTTGACGAAATCAAAAAACAATTTACCGATGCCCAGCAGCAGCTGTCAGGCCAGGTTGATTCATTTGCCTCAGATATGGCTGCGAAAATATTGGGGAGGTCAATCTGAAAATGAACCGCGATACGAAATGGTCAAAAATCTTTAAAATTACCTTTGCCGTACTGGTCCTGCTTGCCATGGCTGCACTTGCCTGTGCTTCCAGCGGTGCCGAAGGTGCACATGGTGGGGCAGGCGGCAGCCTCTCACCTGCCAAGTTAAAGGATCTGCTCTGGCGCACGCTCAACTTTGCGGTATTGCTGATTGTTCTCATAAAGGTTTTGTCAAAACCACTGGCAAATGGTTTGCGGGCCCGTCAGCAGTCAATCAAAGAGCAGTTCACCGATCTTGAAGAACGCAAGGCCGAGGCTGACAGGGCTTATCAGAACTATGAGGAAAAACTGGCCGCCATCGACCAGGAGGTCACTGATATTATACAGGCCGCGATTGCCCAGGGTGAAGCTGAAAAAGAACGCATAATCCAGGAGGCCAACAGGGCTGCGGAAGACATTAAAAGACAGGCTGAAATGGCGGTCCAGCACGAACTGACCCAGGCCAAACTTCAGCTGCGTGAAGAGGTTGCCAATCAGGCTGTAATGATGGCAGAGGAGCTGATCAGAAAAAACCTTCAGAAGACTGATCAGGTGAAACTAATCGAAGATTATCTTGCAAAAGTAGGGACAGTCCAGTGAGACAGACAATACTAGCAAAACGCTATGCCAAGGCCCTCTTTGCTGTTGCCCAGGAAGAGGCCAAAAGTGAGGTCTACAGAGAGACGCTTAACGTTCTTGGCGATTTTCTTGGGAAATATCCCGAAGCCATGGATGCGTTGACGAATCTTCTGTACCCAATGGAATTGAGGGAAAAAGTCATGGCCCAGCTGATAAGCGAATTAAAGGCCGATCAGTTCATGGCAAATTTTCTTAACCTGGTGCTTCAGAAAAAACGCGCCGATATCCTGCCTGAAATCAGCTCAGAATTTCAGGCCCTTGTTGACGCTGCCCAGAATGTCAGCCGTGGCAAGGTCATTACTGCATCAGAAATATCGGGTGATCTGCAGTCAAAAGTGCAGTCCACCCTGGAAAATATTACAGGAAAAAAGGTGATTCTCTCAACCGAGATCGATCCTGCAATCATCGGCGGCATTATTGCCAAGGTTGGGGATCTGGTAATGGACGGGAGCATCAAAACACAACTTGCGGGTTTGAATGAATCCATAAAGGGGAGTGAATAGGCAAAATGCAGATCAAAGCCGAAGAAATCAGTCAAATAATCAAGGGACAGATCAAGGAATACGAAAGCAAGGTTGATCTGAGTGAAACGGGAA
>JAFDBU010000099.1 GCA_019313095.1 Deltaproteobacteria bacterium
GGACCCGGCAGCGCCTGGGTGCATTGTCCGATAAACTTACATCCTACCGGGCCGGATATCTGCCCGAGGAGCGGCGTGAGATTGAAGCCCGGCTGTCAGACGGTTCGCTGCTTGGCGTCATAGCGACCAGTGCGCTTGAATTGGGTATTGATATAGGCGATCTTGATATCTGCATTCTGGTTGGTTATCCGGGAACAGTAATGACTACCTGGCAGCGCGGCGGCAGGGTAGGGCGCAAGCAGAATGAATCTCTTATAATATTGATTGGACTTGAAGACAGTCTGGATCAATATTTTATGCGTAACCCGCAGGATTTTTTCAGCCGGGAGGTTGAAGCAACCGTTTTAAATCCCTTAAATAAAACAATTGTCAGAAATCATCTTATCTGTGCCGCAGCGGAACTGCCGTTGAAGACGGGTGAACCCCTTATACAGGATGCGGTAGTGCGGGAAATCGTGGCTGAACTTGCAGAGGAAGCCTGTCTGCTCTTGACGGCAGACGGTAATTACTGGGTCGGGGCCCGTAAATATCCACACCGGGAGATTGACCTGCGGGGTACCGGACAGACATTTGTTATCCGCAATAAAACAGACGGAAGCGCCCTTGGAGAAATAGATTACCTGCGCTGTTTTAAGGAATGCCATCCCGGCGCAGTATATCTGCACCGCGGCAGGACCTGGCTCATCACGGATCTTGATCTGGAGAGCCATGAGGTGACAGCAGCCAGAAAGAGTGTCAATTACTTCACCCGAACCATGGGAAACAAAAGCACGGAAATTTTAAAAACCTACCAGACAGCAGAGCTGCATAATTTCCGCGTCTCGTTCGGGTATCTGCGGGTAACCGATACGGTTACTGGTTTTCAGCGGCGGCTGGTAGCAGGGCAGAAACTTATAAACCGGGAACAGCTTGATCTGCCGCCGCTTATTTTTGAAACAGAAGGGCTATGGCTGGAAATCCCTGAAAAAGTGCAGAAAAGCATCGAACGCGAACAGTATCATTTTATGGGTGGGATCCATGCCCTGGAACATGGAGCTATTTCCGTATTTCCGCTGCTGGTGCTCTGTGACCGTAATGATGTAGGGGGTATTGCCCATCCGTTTCATGAACAGCTTTCCAAGGCAGCGGTCTTTATCTATGACGGTTACCCGGGTGGGGTTGGACTGGCCCGCAAGGCCTTTCAGAAAATTGAAGAACTACTGCATCTGACACAGAAGGCTATTGAAAACTGCCCCTGTGAAATCGGCTGCCCTTCATGTGTTCATTCACCGAAATGCGGCTCCGGCAATAGACCGATAGACAAACAGTCAGCCCTGGAGATTCTTAATGAACTCCTGCGGGTCAACGCTGCTCCAATTGAAGGGGAGCGGGAAGTGAAGGTACAGCCGCAGGAGTTCAGGGCCGCTGGTCCTGAAAAGAAAATTGCCAGGGTTGAGGTGCCGGCCTCTTATGCAGTATTCGATGTTGAGACTAGGAGAAGTGCGGCTGAAGTGGGGGGATGGCATAGGGCCGACAGGATGGGAATATCGGTGGCGGTGCTCTATGATTCAGTCTCCGACAGTTTCAAGACATACCTGGAGAAGGATATTCGCGACCTCATCAGTGATCTGCGGACTTTTGACCTGGTGGTCGGCTTTAACAACAAGCGGTTTGACAACAGGGTTTTGTCAGCCTATACGCCGTTCAACTTTGCATCGCTGCCTACACTGGATATCATGGAAAAAATCTCAGAAAGACTGGGATATCGGTTGAGCCTTGACCGTCTGGCAGAGCATACCCTGGGTGTGAAAAAGTCAGCCGACGGTCTGCAGGCTCTGCAATGGTTTAAAGAGGGCAGGATAGATGAAATAATTGACTACTGCCGTCAGGATGTCAGGATTACCAGGGATATATATTTATTCGGACTAAAAAACCGTTACCTTCTTTTCAAAAACAAGGCGGGCTCCATTGTCCGTTTGCCGATAGATTTTTCTTCCTGAACCATAAAAAGACGCTGAAGTACGATTTCCGTGCCGACAACTGTAACGATCAGCGCAGCGGAATCGGCAGATGGTATAATTGGTCTGCTGTTTAGAGGGGATTATCGGGCCAGAGAAGCGAGTTGTGCATCCAGCCGGTCAGCTCATCCTTATAATTGACTTTTACCCAGTCGCCTTTCATCTGGACCACATCAAAGACCACACCTTTTTTGACAGTGGCGATAACAGGATCACCTGTACTCGAACCGGCGCGCATATTAGCTGTGTCCACTTTAACGATAACTGTTTTTTGGCTTGAAATGAGAGTTTCATAAATCCAGCCATTGTCACCTTCAAAGTCCTCAACATGGGCCCATTGCCCTTTTCGTTCAACAACTTTCAAGGGAAAGCTTTCAAAAACCTGCCAGACAACCTTATCTGAGGTACTGGGCCCGGAACGAATGTTCACACCGTCTTTTTTTACACTTACATACTCTGCGGCCTGAACGGGAGCTATGAGTATCAGAATAAAAAATGTAACAACTGCAAGAAAAAGGTATTGGGAGGTTTTACTAGTCATAGTTAAATTTTTCCTTAATTATTTTTCAGGGTAATCTGACTGCCTATTATCTGACTCGGAAACGGTTCTGATTTCACAGATGTATATCATTGTCAGGTCGTCAAGTCAAATCAGTTCTATGTAAAAAAAACATAAAATTCTTCTCTCCCTCATTGACCCAGGTTTACTCAGTTATGTTTTGAAGGATTTGCTGGTCCAGCCGGAGCTGATGCCATCTGCCAGATCAGCAATGATAATTTCACAGTATTTTATAGATGCGGAATCATCAGCAGCTTTTGCGATGGTTGCTGCCAGAAGTCGGGGAAGCAGGACTGCCAGGATTACTGGACTTGGATTACTTATGACATGTTTTGTTTTATTCAGCAGTATCCTCTGATATCAGGTGTATGAGAAATTCTTTGTTCCCCTTTGGGCCCAGTATGGGAGATGGGGTCACACCACAGCTTTGTAATTTTATAGTCTTGCAGAAATCAATTATTTCATTAATGACTTTTTCGTGTAAAGCCGGGTCACGGACAACACCTCCCTTGCCGACTTTACCGCGCCCCACTTCAAATTGCGGTTTTATCAGGGCAATAACAGATATTTTCTCCCTGAATAGCGGGAGCAGAGGCGGTATGAGTATTTTAAGTGATATGAAAGAGGCATCTATAACGGCCAGGTCAATACGATCATTAAAATCTGCAACACTAAGATTGCGGGCATTGGTACGCTCCATGACCACTACCCGCGGGTCTTGGCGCAGCTTCCAGGCAAGTTGACCGTATCCGACATCAACCGCATAAACCTTTGCGGCCCCGTTTTGAAGCAGACAGTCGGTAAAACCACCGGTGGATGCCCCGATATCCAGGCAGATGGAATCAGTGGGATCAATGCGGAAAAAAGACAGGCCAGCCTCAAGTTTATAGCCGCCCCGGCTCACATAAGGACAGGTTTCTTTAACTTTGATTTCTGCGGAATAGTCCACCATGATTCCGGCTTTATCAGCAAGCTTGTCATTTACCAGGACATGTCCGGCCGCAATAAGGGCCTGCGCCTTTTGCCTGGTCGGGGCCAGTTTTCTTTCCAGCAGCAGTTTATCGAGACGAACTTTCATAGGTGGGTGTTAAAGGTTTCTCTATAATTCTTTTCTTTTGTTTTTGATGCAAAACTGCTAAGGCTTTGCATGTTTATGGATTTACCAGGTCTGTCATACTAATATCATGTTTATTTTGCGGCAGATTTGATTATGATCTTTTTCTTGCTGTGAAAACATGAATTTATCTTAATCATACGATTTTATCATGTCCAGAAGTACAATTAAAATTATTCTATCCCCCAAAATGCTGGCCATGTTTGCCCTTGGCTTTTCTTCGGGGTTTCCTTTTTATGTAATACGTGAGGTTCTGAAAGCCTGGCTCACCGATGCCAATGTCGACCTTGGCACCATAGGTCTTTTTTCAGCAGTGGCTCTGCCTTATACCTGGAAATTTGTCTGGTCGCCTGCTATGGATGGTTTGACACCCCCTTTTCTCGGCAGGAGAAGGGGATGGATGCTCCTGACCCAGATAGGTCTGCTTATACTGATTGCTGCCATGGGACAGCTAAATCCGACGGAATCCCTGAAAATAATGGCTGTCGTTGCCTTCTCCATCGCTGTCTTCAGTGCTTCCCAGGATATTGTCCTGGATGCTTTCCGTCGCGAATATCTGACAGACGAAGAGCTTGGACTTGGGACAGGTATATGGATGAATGCCTGGCGTTTCGGCATGTTCGCTTCAACGGGAACAGCATTTTTCCTTGCCGACAGTATCGGTTATTCGGCCGTGCACCTGGTTTTGAGTATCATGATGGGTATCGGCATCATAACGACTCTGTTGGTTTCGGAACCCGATACCGGAGTGACGCCGCCGCGCAGTTTCCAGGAAACGGTGATAGAACCCTTTAGGGAATTTTTCAGCCGTGGTGGGGCCTGGTGGGTGCTTGCCTTCATTCTGCTGTATAAGATAGGTGATAATATGGCCGGGGCCATGAATATTCCCTTTATCCTGAAAACGGGATTCACCAAACAGGAGTACTTTGTCATTGTCAAGGGTATTGGCATGCTGGCCCTGTTCGGCGGCGCGTTTCTGGGTGGTGTCGTTATGATCCGACTGGGGATCGCCAATTCACTCTGGGTTTTTGGTATACTCCAGGCAGCCTCAACAGCCTGTTTTGCTCTGCTGGTTGTTTTCGGTAAAAATCACGTTTTGCTGAGCGGTATCGTGGCATTTGAGTTCTTAGCCACAGGATTGGGGCAGGCTGCTTATGCCACCTACATGGCGGTTCAGACCAACAAGCGGTTCACCGCCACCCAGTATGCCATGATGACAAGCCTTATGGCAATTCCAGGCACAGTGGCTGCGGCCGTAACCGGTTATATGGCTGAATACCTAGGCTGGACAGGCTTCTACATTGTCTGCAGTCTGGTCGCAATACCGGGCATGCTGCTGCTTACTCGCATCGCACCATGGGGCAGCAGCAATGAAGAAATTGACGCAAGTGCGAAAACGGACAGATAATTTTTTCTTTAACGCTTCAGTGATTCAAGCCTGGTTTTGGCAGTAACCACTTCCCCACTCGCAGGATAGGTGTCAATAAGCTTGTTGTATACAATGCGGGCTGTTTCACGATCACCGATTTTTTCAAAGGCGACCCCCTGTTTGTACATGGCCTTGGGAGCCAGTTCATGTTTGGGGTGTTCAACAATCACCTTCTGGAATTCAAGAATAGCCAGTTCATAATCCTTATCCTCATAGAGACTTTCAGCAGCATAGAAACGGGCATTGACAGCCTCTGCCGCTGAAGGATTTTTATCCAGGTATTCTGCAAAACTGTTATAGGCCTCTCTGAACTTTTTCTGTTTGAAAAGGTTCAGGCCCTGCTCATAAGTGCTTGAGACAGGTGGAGCAACCGCAGGCTTCGGGGTGGGGGTAGAAATGGTAGGCTCCGGCGCTGGTGGTGGAGAAACTGTTGCAGTTTTCATCTCAGGCATGGATTCTGCCTTCTCGGCCTCTTTTTCATCGTTTGAAGATTCGGTAATGTTCTGATTGCTGACGTCTAATTTAAAAGCATCAGGTTGAATTTCCCGCGGTTCACTGCTGATTTTCTGTTCAGCCGCCATTCTTGCCTTTCTTTCAGCCTCTCTTGCTCTTTGTGCAGCTTCAAGAGCTCGTTGGGACGCTTCCTGGCTACGGGCCTCCTTGATGGCTTTTAATTCATCCTCAACCAGGCTGAGACGTTCCTGGGATTTAAGCAGTTGCTCTTCGGATAGTATTAAACGCTCAGATAGCTTAGTAATTTCTGTTGAACTGCCCTGTTCGGAATTTTCTATTCGACCCAACAGTAATTTTTTCAGGTCCTTGTTTTCCTCCTTGACCTGCTGGATGAAAAAATTGTTCTCCTCGATATCTCCCTGCAGCCTCATTATTTCTGACTGCAAATAGTCCATCCGGTCACTGGTTTCAGCTTGTTGGGTCTGGACGTTTTGTACCGTCTGTCTCTTCAGTTCATCTATTTCCTTATCAATATTTTCAACGCGTGAATCCATTTTGCGTACTTTGACATTGGTGTATTCCACGTCCTGCTGGGTGGCAACACACTGAACCAGGAGGGTTGAAAACCCGAGAAGCACTAAAGAGAATAAAACAGCTCGTTTCATGGATGTCCTCACTATTATATCGTTAAAATTACTCCATTCTTGTTGACCATTCCGGTGTTGACTGGTGGCCCTGGAGGTGGAACAGGGTGCGGAATCCTGTCCCATTTCTGAAGATGGTACAGATATCCCTGTCTTCCTTATGGAGCCGGGTAAAAACTATCTGCCTTGAGTCAGGCGACCATGAGGGTGATTCATGATCGTCCCGGTACCATGTCAACTGCAGCGGCTGGCCGCCCTCCGGTTTAATAATAAATATCTGATACTTACCTTCGTAAAGACCTGAGTATACTATCCACTCACCGTTTGGTGACCAGCTTGGCTCAGTATTGTCGTTCCCCTGAAAGGTAATACGTCTGACAGCTTTTGTCTTCACATTCATGATATAAATCTGAGGCGTGCCGCTTCGGTCTGATACAAAGGCAATATGTTTGCCATCCGGAGACCAGGCGGGTGATACATTGAGGCCGGTGTCTTTTGTCAGCCTGTTAAGAATGACCCCCTCGTTACTGATAAGATAGAGGTCCGGGTTCTCATCCTTGCTTAGGGTGATAACCATGGTTTTCCCGTCAGGAGACCAGGCTGGGGCGAGGTTGAGGCCCTGATGTCTGGAAACAGCCCTGGTGATTTTTGCTTCCTGCCAGTTAGTGATATAAAGGTTCGGATTACCCGGATGATAGGAGGTATAGGCAAGAAGTTTGCCGTCAGGGGAAAATTTTGGTGAGACGGCCAGATTTTTATGGCCGGTTATCTGCTTGATATTTCTGCCAAGAACATCGGCCACAAAAATTTCTTTGCTCCCTCCAGGCACATCTGATGAAAAAGCTATGTTTGAAAGACTGATACCCCGCTCGCCTGTAAGCTGGTAAATGACCTCATCACAGAACCGCAGTATTATCTTATCCTTTACGTCCAGCGGCCCCTTGTAGCGTTTGCCGATGAGCATTTTCCCTTCGGAAATATCAATCAGCCTGAAATCGAACGATATGGTGTCCCCGGAAATTCGGTAATCTGTAATTATAACAAAATCAACTCCCAGGTTGAGCCAGTCTGTGTCCTGGGAGCCGTCGTATCTATCGGGAGGCACCACTGAAATGAAGCCGTGAAATTCGAGGCCATCAGTGAGCAACTCTGTCATGTCCCGATCAGATTTTTCTATTTTGCCGGACTCGTTCTTTTCTGAAAAATAGGGGACGGCAAAGGGAACTTTGCGAAAATCCGGCGAGGTTATATCAAGGTAGACTCTTGCCTGAGCCGTGGTGGTGAACAGCAAAACAAACAGCAGCGCCAGGTTTTTTACATAAATTATTTTTTGAGAATTCATAACGTTTCGATACAAATGTTTAATATAGCTCTCCGGGTTTGAACCGTAAACCTATTTCAAAAATATTCTCGGTTAACTCATCCGGGAACGGAGGCAACGGTGCGGCATCCTTCACAGCTTTTAAAACAAACTGATTGAAGTAGATGTTGTCAGATTTTTTTTCAAAGAACGTGTCGGTTACTGTACCGTCTCTTCTGATTTTTATAACCAGCACGGCCTCAAGAGCATTATCCCAATTTTGCAGGTCGGGCAAGATCCAGTGGTCATGAATTTTCTGATAGACTGCCGACAGATACTGTTTCATGTAAAAATCAGGTTCAATGCCTGTCCCCCTGGGGCCGGAGATTCCTTTGGAGCCTGCTGCGTTGGAGGTTTGTGCTGTTTTCTGTACTGCAGCACCTGTGGTAACCGCAAGATCTGATTTCATGGCATCGGCCAACTTGCTGACCGCATCTTTTGCTGCCCTGTCAGCTGCCTGCCTGGCCTCCTTCTGGGCGGCGCTCGCTTTAAGCCGCTGGACAACCTGGGACAGCTTGGCTTTGTCAAGCGCCTCCTCTTCCTTGGTTTTGCCTACCTTAACCTTCTGCTGGAGAGGTTTTAAGGAAACCGGTTCGGTAATGGTCGTCTGCAAATCGGGTGCTGCCTCAGGTTCAGGAGGCCGGATGCTGACAGCTGGTTTTTTTACTTCCGGTTCGATTTTCTGGGCCGCAGTTTTTGCAGCAGCTTTTGGGGCAGGGGATGGTTCATGGGATTCTGGTACTTCAACTGCAGTGAACAGGTTTACCGTGTAGATTTCCGGCAGTCTCGGCTGCCTGTCAAAAAGGCTAGGGGCCAGCATGGCAAGGGCTAGGACAATTACATGCAGTCCGATCGATATATTAAGGGGTTTTCGCCAATCGGTGGAAAACATGTTGAAAGGATTTATCAAGCCGGGTGCCCCAAGAAGTTTCATGGATTTGGTTTCTTGTCGGCCGGCTGGGTTATCATTCCAAGTTTATCAAATCCGGAATCCTTGATGTCCGCCATGACCGAGACAACAAGGCCGTAAGGCACCTGCTTGTCAGCCTTTAAAAATATGGGCTTTTCATGATCAGCCTTTGATAGGGTACTTAACTGTTGTTTGAGCAGGGTCTGGTCCAGTTTGATGTTGTTAAAATATATCTGTCCATCCTTTTTGATGGTAACCAGAAGCGGATCTTCTTTCTGACGCAGCGGCTTGGCGGTGGTTTCCGGCAGATCAACATCAACGCCCTGGGTCATCATGGGAGCTGTCACCATGAAGATGATAAGTAGTACGAGCATAACGTCAACCAGCGGTGTAACGTTAATCTCGGAAACCAGTCTTTTAGAACCGTTGGTGCTTCCGAATGCCATAGCAGAATAACCTCTTAGCGTAATTAAATTCTTGAAAGAAAGTCCCGTTCAACCAGATTCATGAAATCAGCCGAAAATCCCTGCATATTATTTTCTATCTCGGCGAGTTTGTTGGAATAATAATTATAAAATATAACTGAGGGAATCGCGACGGCAAGTCCTGCCGCAGTGGCTACCAGGGCTTCGGATATGCCCGGAGCTACCACGGCAAGCGAGGCAGAGCCGCGCATGCCGATGTCCTGAAACGAGGCCATAATACCCCAGACTGTCCCGAAAAGGCCTATGAAAGGCGTGGCGCTTCCGGTAGTTGCCAGAAAGGACAAATATTTGCCCAGCTGGCCCAGCTCTTTATTCTCCGCTTTGCGCAGGGCTCTTTTCAGGTTATCCATGCTGGCCATCTGCATTTCCAGGGTATCCTGGGATTTTTGTTTTGATACACGGCTGCGATTAATTTTCTGCAGTTCATTAAACCCCAGCAGAAAGACAGAGGCTTCCGGACTTTCCGGTATTTCCTTGGCAGCTTTATATGCGTCGGTAAGGTTCTTGCTCTTCCAGAAGAGGTCCAGAAAAAATTCAGTTTCCGCCAGCGCCTTCTTATACGCCAAATGTTTCATGATTATTATGGTCCAAGAAACCAGTGAAAAAACAAGAAGGAGAAGCATGACAAACTTCACCATTGGCCCTGCGTTTATGATCATTTGGAGAATGCTTAAGTCTTGCACGTATTATTTCCTTTTAAGGACAGAGTATAAGTTAGTTGTTATCTAAAGAACAGGGGAGGATAGTTACTTTACATTAGAGTTTTCGCTTCAACATAAGTCCGACATACTATATTGTTTTTTTGCGCCATGTCAATAAACCCGATACCAGTATATTAAATAGTTACATGTCCTTTTGTAGGTAGTTTTGGGGGCAGACACCTCTCATGAGCCGTTTTTATCCCGGGTCTGTATCAGTAACGGCGCAGCCAAAATCCACCTTGACCGCAATCCGGTTGTTTACGAAAACCTTTCCCTTAAAAAACCAGACGTTGCCTATATTTTCATCAAGGGTCACATGCATCCTGATAGTATCACCCGGTTTGACCTCTCTTTTAAACTTCGCTTTCTTTATCCTGGTCAATACCGGTGTATGCTTGCCGGTTTCTCGTTTGGGGTTTGGATGCTGCAGCATTTTGGCCATAAACAGAGCTCCAGATTGAAAAACAGCTTCACAGAGCAGAACACCGGGCATTATTGGATGATCCGGATAATGACCTTTAAAAAAATCAAGATCTTTGGCAATGTATTTTTCCGTCACAATAGTTTCAGAATCAAATGATATGATCGCATCGACCCAGAGGAAAGGAGGCCGGTGCGGGATAGCATTGTAAATCTCTGGATCAAAGTCCACCTGTTACCTCCAGCACCGCTCCGCTGATATATGATGCCTGCTCGCCTGCCAAAAAAAGAACTGCTGCTGCAACCTCATCGGTTCTGCCAAACCGTTTCATCGGAACCATCTTTTTGTAGTTATCAAGTTGGTCTGCAGTTAACCCTTCGAGCAGATCGGTGTCAATAAAGCCGGGTGAAATGCAGTTGACTGTAATTTTACGCTTGGCTGTTTCCTTGGCCAGAGATCGCATCATGCCTATCTGACCGGCTTTGGAGGCCGCATAATTTGCCTGTCCTGCAAAACCCATATGGGCCATAGGTGAGGTGATATGAATTATTCTGCCGTATTTCTGCTTCATCATCAACAGAACAGCCTGTTTTGACATATTAAATGTACCTGTCAGGTTTATATCAATCACCCGCTGCCAGTTTTCGGCATGCATCATGGCAAGTACTCCGTCCCGCCGGATGCCGGCATTATTTACCAGAATATCTATTGTCTCAAATTTTTGTTCTATTTCTGTAAAGAACCGGAGTACGGCAGACTCATCGGCTACATCGCAGCGCCTGAGTATAAGCCTGTCTTCCTGAAAGGAGTCATCTTTTTCCCACTCCTGCATGAATATATCAGCAGCATTATGGTCTGAACTGTAAACACCGATTACAGTAGCGCCGTTCCTGAGAAAGGCTTTGGCAATAGCCTTGCCGATTCCTTTGGTTGCGCCGGAGATAACAGCTTTTTTTCCTTCAAATTCAGTCATATATAATTTTCCTGGATGATTATATGGAGCGGATGTACCCATCCACATCGTTTGCGACAATGACACCGTAATTTATTGCTCCCAGCCATCCGGACATGATTATTCCCACGGAACCGACATGAAAGAGTCCCGGTATTGCTTTGAAAATCGAACGTGAAATATCCAGGCCTTCAAATTTAGTCCCAAAGGAAGTTCCCTTGGTGTGCAGGGTGTAACGGTGAATGGTTTTCGGAGTCGCAGCTTCCAGCCAGTCAATTTTTTGCCGGACATCCGGTATATAACGTTCGAGATCAACAAGGGTTCTGTCTATCATGTCCTGTTTTTCACTCTCATATTCATTTGTATTGAGCCTGTTCCAGTCATCAAATTTGCCGTTCATGGAGGCAACTACGGTATAGCGGTTATGGTCCGGTCTGGTCTTGGGGTAGTAGAGTGAAAAGGTCCTGCTTCTGGTATGCATATCGAGCAATTCATCAGAAGAAAATTTTTCTGCCGTGG
Source organism: Deltaproteobacteria bacterium (assembly GCA_019313095.1). Classification (GTDB taxonomy): domain Bacteria; phylum Desulfobacterota; class Desulfobulbia; order Desulfobulbales; family BM004; genus BM004. The sequence goes on from JAFDBU010000099.1 coordinate 11,545, forward strand.
AAACAAAAAGAAGATCGCCGATGTCAGCAATTGATTCTTCCTTTTTTATACCGATGTAAACCTGGCAGCTGGAAGTATTAACCCGAACGGTTTTTACTTTGTCCAGGAATTCAACCGGAAAAAATTCTTTGCCTGCCAGATCATAGATCGTATTGAGAATGCCGCTGTTAGACACCACACTGTCCGCCTCTATGAACCGGTCGCCCACCAGGACACCCCGGACTTTTCCCGCCTCTATGACAATACGGTCCACCTTGGAATTCTTGCAGATATTCACCCCATTATCGACCAGTTCTTTTGCCATCATGCCAATGAGATGGTCTGTGCCTCCCCGGAAGGTAAAGACGCCTTTGTTCATGAAGTTAGAGAAAACAATGCCGTACGTGATGGCAGGATCATCAAGGGTGGAACCGTTAGCGTAAGTAATAGGCTCCATGAGTAAACGATGGACATCGTCGCGGCCGGGAAAGAACTTCTCAAAGAGTTCCCTGGTTGACATGCTCTGATCGTCGTAGAAATTCATTGAGGCAACAGTATTGAAAAAATCATTAATTGTTGCCTGGGATATTTTAAACCTATTTACCAGGATAGAGGTAAAGTCCTGTCGGTCAAATGTTGTGGTAAGAGAGAATTGGGGATTGTCAAAAACGATATTCTTGAGCTGGACTATGGACTCCATGATATCACGGTTCCAGTATTTACGGCAGGTTTTGACCATGCCGTGAGGAAAACCGTGTAGTGATACATCAAAAATGTGGCCTTTGCGTTTGAACCAGGTTGCCAAACCGCCAAGTTGATGATGGTGTTCAAGTAAAAGAACAGAGTGCCCGCTTCTGGCCAGTCGGTTTGCCGAGGTAAGACCGCCGAGGCCTGAACCGATTACCACAACATTATAACGATCATCTGCGCCATTGATAGATTTATGCAGCATAACGAGTTTGTCTGGTTTGTTGTATAAGCGGTTAAATTCTCTGGAGGATGTGTTGGTTCACCACTGTTACACCGCTGAGCATCGAACCGATTATTCCCAGATATCCCTGATCGGTTCCAGCTATATAAAGGTTATCAAAGTTTGTCCTGCCGTCTTTTAATTTTAACGGGCAGCCGTAAACAGCTCCCTGGGTGCGGGAAGTATACCTTTCAATAGTTACAGGTGTAAAGGTGTCTTCATATACAATGTTTTCACTGTAATTCCCAATGATTTTGCCGACCACCTTTTTTGAACGTTCTGTCCAAGCGGTTTTCATAGCTGGATAAAGGGATTTGTCATCATCGTCACGGGCCTGCCTCCACAGTTCATAATTGGCGAGATGGGTAACCCGCATTTGCAGGGTTTCATCATGTTGGTCTTCCTGAAAATTTCCCGGGAAGCAGATAACGCCGCTGTTTAAATCAACAGCATCGTCCGGCCGTTGGTAAACGAATTTTTTGTTCAGGTTGTAAAAAATGATGGTACGATCCAAGGGAAAATCTTTGCAGGCGGACTTTTCAAAAAAATATATTGATTCCAAAAAACTCAAACGGCCGGACAATTTTTTCGCATCCAGTTTAGAAAATCTTGCTGCTGAGTCTGTGGTCGCAAAAAGTTTTTTTGTCTCCGGGACTCCCACCGTGGATATAAGATAATCACATCTGATTTCTTCACCTTTGTTGGTAATCACCCCGATAACTTTACCGTCTGACGCGATAACTTCCTTTACTCCGGAGGAAAATTCAATTTCACCGGCAAAATCTTTGTATTGCTGCTGCAGAAGATCAAGTAAATCCTTAATTGTTCCTTCAGGCCTGAATAATCCTTCCTGGAAAATTGAGCGAAAAAGAATAACAAACTGGCTCAGATCCATATCATGCTCATCATTGCCGCCATAATACATAATGGGGCAGAAAAGCATTTCAACCAGCAGTTTGTCCTGCAGAAAAGATGAAACAAATTCCCGGGCGGATATCTTGGGTCTTGGAAGAAATGGATCATAACGGTCAAGCTCGGCTATCATTGCTTTAAAATTCCGGGTTGACTCGGGAAAATATTCATCGATCTGGGATAGCAGCAGACTGAAGTCGTTTGAAAATAATAAAGCTGCTTTTCCGAGAAATAGTATTTCGGAGGTTTGCTGCTGCCGGAATTTCAGAGAACGGCGAGGAATTTTTAACTGACGCAGCAACCTGTTCAGCGGTGCGTGCTTGTTTTCAGGCGGTGCGTAATTGGTTATAGCATGCAGACCGGTTTCCAACAGTCTGCCTTTACGGAAATAATAGGAGTTGAGGCCGCCGGCTTTTGTGTGTTTTTCAAGGATGAGTACTTTCTGGCCGAAACGGGCAAATCGGATACCGGCTGCCAAACCTGATAAGCCGCCGCCAATGATCAATAGTGGGAAATATCTCACCGTCCTTTATTAAGCAGCTTTCAGGCGGGGCATGAGATAGTTGACGCAACTGTCCAGAGTTGCGAGTTGGGGGTAATCCTCTTCAGGAATCTGGATCTGATAACGTTTGCGCAGTTCCATAACTATGTCGAGAAAATCCATGGAATCAAGATCAAGCTGATCCCGCAGTGCCTCACCGGAGTTCAGGTTGTCAAGATCGGCTTCATCATCTATATCCCGGATTATCTCCAAGATTACTTCTCTAATTTCATCTATTGTCATTGAATATCTCCTTAAGAATATAATACTATATATGAATATTTTTTTTCTTTCAATTGAATCTTCAGCTAAATTTATCTCTCGACTAATATCATGCTATTAATGGTCAGTCTGCGGTCATATTTTTCTCACAATAACGACTGAGTTTATGCCCACCATGCCAAATGAATTGTTCAGAATGGTTTTGACCTCTGAAAGCTGGTGCGGTTGGTTGGCTACCAGGTTGTTTAGTTCGCATGCCGGATCAAGAGAATCCAGGTTGATTGTCGGGTGTACCTGGTTGTCTGTGAATGCCGGCAGATTTCCCGCCAGTTCAAGGACTCCTGCCGCACCCATGGCATGCCCTATGATGCTTTTGGTATTATTTACATAAGTATTAGGACAATCTGCAAAAAGGTACCTGATAGCATTGCATTCTTCTATGTCACCCTGTTTGGTCCCTGTTGCATGGGTGTTTATGATGTGTATGTCCTCCGGCCTCAGGCCCGCCCGTTCAATGGCCAGCTGCATGCATTCAGTCTGTCTCGGTCCATAGGGCAGGACAAAATCCCTGGCATCGGAATTCATCGCATATCCCGCCAGTTCTCCATAAATGCGGGCATCTCCGGCCAGGGCCTTA
>JAFDBU010000100.1 GCA_019313095.1 Deltaproteobacteria bacterium
ATGAACCTGTCAATGACTATCGGGAAACTTTACGCAGATGTGAAGAAAAGTATCTGGCGATCCTGGAATCAGTAGATGCCTATATGACGCTTGTTGATAGAAATCTTAAAATTTTATGGGCTAATGAGAAGGCCAAGGGATTATTTGGTCGGGATATTGTCGGAAAAACCTGTTGTCAGGCCCTTTACAACAAGGAAAAGCTCTGTGGCAATGCTGAATCTTCGTGTATGACACAGCAGGCCTTCAACAAAAACAGGATAATTAAACGCCATTCTCTCAAGATGAAATCGAAAGAAGGAGAAATGATGTATTTTGAGGGAACTGCCAAAGTTGTAGCCAGGGATCATGACGGCAAACCTTCTGTAGTGGTTAAGGTTTACAAGGATATAACTGAGCGTAAACTGGCTGAAGAGGTACTGCATGAAAATATGAAACAAATGCGCCGGAACCTCGACTGTACGATTCGGGCGATCTCCAGAACAGTTGAAACAAGGGATGCATATACTGCCGGCCATCAAAAGCGCACTACGGAAATAGCAAGCGCCATTGCATTTGAAATGGGCCTATCCAAACAGGTGATAGAAGCAATCCGCATGGCTGGAGTTATTCATGATCTTGGCAAAATTTCGGTTCCGGCAGAGATCTTAAGCAAGCCTGGAAAACTGAATGTTTCTGAATTTTCATTGATCAAGCAGCACCCTGAGACAGGTTATGAGATATTGCAGGGTATTGATTTCAAGGGACCGGTGGCAGATATCGTTCTGCAGCACCATGAACGTCTTAATGGCTCCGGTTATCCATATAACCTTAATGATGATGATATTCTTCTGGAAGCAAAAATATTAGGGGTTGCCGATGTTATTGAAGCTATGGCCTCCCATCGACCATACCGGCCTGCTCTTGGCATAGATGACGCATTTGAGGAAATCACCATGAATCGAGGAATGCTGTATGATAGCGATGTTGTGGATGCAGCAATTAATCTGTTCACTTTGAGGGGATACCAATTTCACTGATTCTTGCACAATGTACTATTTTAATTATGTTGTGGGCAGGGTGGTGATCAGGATGTGTTACAGGTTAAGGATCTGAAAAGACAGGGAACTTGCCCAGATCTCGGCTTATGGCAGAGTAAATATCCTTGAGTTAAAGGTTATAGTTCTTGAAACAGTCCGGCATGAGGATTGGCGGGCAGGTTTTAATATGCTCTGTGACTACTGAAAAATAGAGAAGTTCGACGTAACATCAAAAGAAATTGATGAGATGACTGAATGGCAGGCTTCAATTGATACCCTGATAGGTAGCGGCAGGTGTGTTGTGTTTACTACCAGGGATTTTGTCTTTGGTATGAACCGGATGCGGGAATTGTTCTCAACAGACCGTCCCCAACAGATTAAGGTCTTCCGCAAAGCAAAAGAGGCTGTTTCCTGGTTATTTTATCCTGTCATGAAATAGGATCTGTTGGAGAAGGATTTTCCCGCCTGGATTCTTTTGAGCTGGAAAGATCATGCCAGAGCTGCGTAGCCCCTACAACGCCCAAAGGTATGCAGAGAAACTGCAGAAAGGGGATAGCAAGCACTCCCATAATACCTGTACCGAAGCCAAACATTAAGATTTTCTGCGAGAAGATGAAGCGGCGCTGGTCACGGAAAGTAAGGTGTTTCCGGTAGAAAACGTAGCCGGTGTACTCCACCACCAGGAAAAAAACCGTCAGCAGCACTGACAGGATGGAATAGGGCAGGGTCCCTCCGGGTATCAGGTTAAGTGGGAGCAACAAAAGCATCAGCACGACAAAGATAAATATCTTTTTGCTCTCGTCCATGACTGTCTGCAGGGCGTCAATCAGAAAAACCTTAAAGACAAAGGGTTCTTCATCAGGGATTCCGGTAAGAATCTCTTCTGTTTTTTCAGACAGGATATCATTAAACGGGGATGCTATAATAGCACCTGTGACCGTAAAACCGAAGAAAACAAGAATCATTGTCATGAGAACGGCCAGGATCCAAAGAAAATAGGAGAGTATCACCCAGTACCAGGCTTCACCTTGCGGTATGTAGTGAACAACAATGGAGTTAAAGAAGGAAAGCCCCCAGTAGACTGCCAGGCTCAGAATCACAAGGTTGATAAGAAACGGTATAATGATGTACCTAAGAAGAGCCGGGTGGTTTTTAATGAATTTCCCGGACCGGAAAGGATAGAAGAAACCCCGGGAAAAATTGGCCAGGGGATTATTTTTCAGGTTGAGGCGCATGGTTATTGTTTCTTTTGGGCAGCTGCAAGATCTTTTTTTGTCGGGATCTTGTCCGTACATGGCACCCAGCTCTGGCAGAGACCGCAGGCATAGGTCTCAAAACCATATTTTGCCTTAATATAGCTGTGCATTGCTTTTTCTGTGTACTGCATACACTTTTTCTTATCATGTCCCTTTTCACTGAGGGCATTGACCGGGCAACGGGGTATGCACTCTCTGCATATGTTTTCGGTAAAATGAAGACAATAGGCATGGTGATCATCATATGGTCTGTTGCTCGGTGGGATTTTAATTGCTGTGATGACGGAACCGGTTCTCATTGCCTTGCCAACCGGGGTTATGAGCCCGTCGCAGAGACCGAAAGTTCCAAGGCCGGCAGAGTAGGCGGCATGGCGTTCGGACCAGTTTGAGCAGGGTGCATAGGGACCTTCATCCGACCTGGCCCAAATCGGTGAAAGGAGCGGGGCCACAGCTGCGATACCTTCTGCCTCAAGGTGTTCAAGCAAATGCGAACGGATTGCATTATTAAACTTTTCGCCCAAATCACGGGTGCGCGCCCAGCGTTCCGAAGGATAACGGTCCTGCTTTCCCTGCTCTTTGCGGGTCGCAGCAGTGGAAGGTATTATCCAGCTTATGACCGTAATATTTTCAGCAGGAAGTTCTTGATCCGGAAATGACTTATTAAAGAACTCCAGGGGTGAAAAATAAAAGGAGCCAATATGGGATTTGTATTCATCGTAGAGCGGATCAGCCCCGCTGGAAAAACCCACAAGGGGCGTATCAAAAATTTTCTCCTTTTCGGCAAAACCCATGTCATTAAGCGGTGACTGCTTGACAAAATCTTTTATTACACCTGTTATCCAGGAGCCCTGATCCATTTCAACATCCTGCTTCATGTTTTTTTACCCATTTTCTAGTATAGAGTTGTAACAATAACTGTAAAACATACCGGCTGAA
>JAFDBU010000101.1 GCA_019313095.1 Deltaproteobacteria bacterium
AACCAAGAATACCCCCAACAAGGGCGAGAGGAACATTAACCATTATGATCCCTGCCTGTCGCATGGAACCGAAACTCATCCACAGCATCAGGAAAACACTAAGGATGACGATAGGGACAATGATGGATAACCGTGCCATTGCCCGCTGCTGGTTTTCAAACTGACCGCCATACTCAATGGTATAGCCGTCAGGGATTTTAACCTTTTCTGTTATGTTCTGTTGAATATCCGATACAACACTTCCAATGTCACGATTGAGAACATTGCCCTGAACTACCCACCGTCGTTGATTATTTTCGCGATTAATCTGTATAGGTCCTGTTACAGATTTGACCTCTGCTACCTGACCAAGGGGAACCAGCCCCCTGCCCGAGGTTGCCAGCAGCATATTACGAATAGCCTCAGGGTCACTACGATATTCCTCCTGATATCGAAGATGAATACCGAACCGTCTTGTATTCAGATATATATTATCTATCACTTCACCACCAACAGCCAATTCTACCATTTCTAAAATCTGGCTTACACTCACCCCATAACGTGCACATGCTTCTCGGTCTGCTATCACCTGAATCTGGGGTTGGCCAAAACTCTGTTCAGTGCTAAGATCAACAAGTCCAGGAATATCTTCGATGACCTCCTTTATCTCTTCCGACTTGATACGTAAAACCGACAAGTCTTCACCAAACAATTTGATTGCCAGCTGGGTTTTTACACCGGACAGCAGCTCGTCAAAGGAGTTTTGAATCGGTTGGGTAAAATTGAACTGTACTCCCGGTACGACACTTATTTTCTTACGAATGGCATTTATCAAATCGGCTTTGCTGGAAAAGTTTTCCCAATTTTTTTGGGGTTTAAGCTCCAAATGAATTTCACCGGTATTAACCGGGTGTGGGTGACTGCCTGCTTCCGGTCGCCCGATGCGGGAAATGGTTTCTTCTATCTCAGCAAACTCCAAAATTTTCCGCTCCAGGTTCATGACCGTTTTTGTCCCCTCTTCCAGTGAAATGGAAGGTGCCATTGAGACTCCGATTAAAATAGAACCTTCTTCAAGGGTAGGAATAAATTCCGTACCGATGATTTTTAAAAGCCCCAGGCTTATTATCAGAGAAAAAACTGAAAACAGAATTACTGTTTTTTTGAAGCGGTATATTGCAGTCAATATAGGCCTGTAAAAATTTGAACAAATCTTAACTAACCAAATCTCCTTATGTTCTTCAGGTTTGATCAAATATAATGACAGCACCGGTGCCACGATCAGAGCAAATAGCAGGGACCCCAGTAATGCAAATGAGATGGTAAATGCCATAGGAGAGAACATTTTCCCTTCTATGCCTTCCAGGGTAAACAAGGGCAGAAAAACCAATATAACAATTATGATGGAAAACAGTATGGGACGCCCTACTTCTCGAGCAGCCGCGAGAATGACTCTTCCCCTGCTTTCGCCTTTTGCTTTTTTCTGGCCCATGTGCCGGTAAATGTTTTCAACCATCACGATAGCGCCATCACCTAGCATGCCTATGGCAATGGCTATCCCACCCAATGACATCAAGTTTGCTGATATTTCATTGAGATCCATGAAGATGATCGCTGTAAGGGCACAAACCGGCAAGGAAAGCGCGACGATAAATGCAGTGCGCCAATTCCCCAGAAAGAGGGCCAACACAAGTACAACCAGCAGACCTCCCTGCAAAAGGGCTGTTTTAACTGTCCCGGTAGCATTGCTGACCAGTTCAGCCTGTTCATAATAGGGCACCAAAGAAACTCCCTCGGGTAAACCTTTTTGTACTGTTTCAACCTTGTCATAAAGGCGCTCGATTACCTCGGAAGTATTTTCCCCATAAAGCTTCATGACTATGCCGGAAACAACTTCCTCGGTGCCGTTCTTTGTAACCACACCGCGCCGGATTTCATTGCCATAGCTGATCGTGCCTATGTCATTCAGTGATATCGGGATAGCGCCAATATTTTTTATAGGAATACCGGCAATATCTTCCAATCTTTCGATTAAACCAACTCCCCGCACCAGATGTTCTTCAGAGCCGAGAACAAGAAACTGTCCTCCGACATTGCGGTTATTGCTGTTGATTGCCGTAACGACTTCTTCAAGACCAAGGTTGTATTTTTGTAGCAGATTCGGATCGATCTTCACCTGGTACTGAAGGACATGCCCTCCCATGGAAAGCACATCCGTTACACCGGGAACAGTTTGGAGCTGGAATTTTACTATCCAGTCATTGATTTCACGGAGCCAGGTGGATAAATCTTTACCTTCGGTATCAACTTTGGTCGGGTCTGCTTTCAAATAATATATGAATATCTGCCCAAGTCCTGTTGAAATTGGACCTAAGGCTGGCGGTTCATCCATTTCAGGCAGTTCAGCTGAGGCAGCCGCCAATCGTTCAGCGACAAGCTGACGAGCGAAGTAGATATCAACATCATCTTCAAAATAGACATAGATAACTGCCATACCAAAAGCCGAGGTAGACTTCACCTGTGTAACTTTTGGCAGACCGTTCATTGCTGATTCGATGGGGTATGTTATCAAGCGTTCAATTTCTTCCGGGGCCATACCGTGCCCTTCAGCGAAAACCGGAACCATTACCGGTGAGATGTCGGGAAAGGCGTCTACTGGCATATTCTGGTACTTGAAGATACCTGTGCCGATGACAACCAGAAGGGTAATTATTACCAAACCAGGGCTTTTTAAGGCGGACTCAATTAATTTGTTCAACATGATAAACCTCCGCTCTTAATGCCCATGTCCCGCATGGGAACCAGCACCACTGGTTACTTGGATAGCCTTTAATTCAAAAGCACCCTTGGAAACATAGCGCTCACCAGCTTTAATCCCTGCCAGAATTTCTGTTTTGCCCTTGATGCTCTTACCGAGGGCAACATCTATGGGTTTGAAGCCATCTCCATCAGGAACAAAAATGACATTTTCTCCTTCTATGTTTTGAACAGCTTCCGCAGGAACAACAACAGCTGATGAGGATGTTTCACTATGAATTTGCCCCTTGACAAATATTCCAGGTTTCCAGATACCTCTTGGATTCGGCAGAATGACTCTTCCTAAAACTGTCCTGCTTTCCTCATGAACCACCGGACCAATTAGAGATAGTTTTCCTTCTATTACCTCGCCCTCAGTTGAGGTAAGCAGGATGTGGAGACCCTCTGTGACCCGGTCAAGGTCTTGAGACGGGATCTGTAAGTCGACCCAAACCATGGAGAGGTCAGCAACTGTGAAAACTTCTTCCTCACCAATTTTTTCTCCTCGGGTAATATGTTTTGCAATGACGGTTCCGGACAGGGGTGACTTCAGTTCGTATCGGCCAAAGGTTTCATCTTTAGCGTTTGGAAGACCATGAATTTCATTTTCAGTCAGGCCGATGAAAACAAGCCTGCGCTTTGCAGAATGCAGCATAGTCTTGGCATTTTGATACGCAGATTGTGCTTCAAGCCAATCCGCCTCACTGGCGATGTTTTCCTCTTTTAAGTATTGTTTTCTTTCAAACGTACGGCGGGTTAATTCCAGGTTTTGCAGTTTTTCTAAATAGTCGGCCTTCAATTCGGTTAATTCAGGAGAATCAATTGTGGCCAGAACCTGATCTTCCCTCACATCGTCTCCGAGAGAAACGTTTACATCATGGACAATTCCTGGAATTCTGGGGACCAAATGTGCCATGCGGTCTTCATTTATTCGTACTTCACCGATGAGAGATAAAATCTGCTCAATGTCTCCTGAGTGGGCAATAGAGATAACTAGACCTATTTCTTCTTGCTGTTCCTCGGTCATTTCTATAATACCGGCATCTTCGCTGTGCCCATGTTCATCCTCTTCGATATCGTTGTCATGACTTTCGTATTCACCGTGTTCCTTTTCCTCATCATGCACGTCTTCTTCATGCTTTTCCTCATCATCATGCTCTTCGCTATCGGTATGTCCTTTTTCTTGCAGGGCCGCTTTTACCGTACTTTTTCCATCGTTGTTACTGGTTGTAAGGGCTGTGCCGCCACCAACTATGATGGCCAACAAAACTATAAATAAAATCAAATGATTGTATTTCATGATAATTCCTTTTTTATATCATTGATCATTGAGAGATAATTTAGGTGCAGTTAGATTTCCTTTACCAATAAGGCGCTCAATTTCAATTCTGTTGCGCTCCAACTCCTGGAGTAAAGCCAAGTGTATTCTGCGGGTTTCAACCCAGGTTCTCTGGGCATCCAATAAACTGAGGATATCCAATTCACCGGCTTTGTAAGCCTTATTGATTGATTCGTATGCACTTTGTGCAACAGGAATCACGCGAATCTCCAAAGATTGGACTGCCTTTCTGGAAGAATCTAAATTTTGCCAGGCATCTTGAAGTTGTGTGTAAAATTCAAGGTATCCAGCCTCTCTTTCATACTGAGCCTTACGTGCCAGAGCTTTTGTTTCAGCAATTCCTCCCTGGTTCCTATTAAATATCGGAAGAGGAATACTTAACCCGAGTAAAAAAGCATGATCGTCAGTTTCATTGAAATGTTGAACACCAGCTTCTAATTCCAAGTCCGGAAATCGTTCCGACAATGCCAGATTGAGGGCGGCGTCAGCCTCAGCCGATTGCGTCTCCATCAGATACCACGCCGGACTTTGCTTAATAGCCTCCTTAAGTTCCGCTTCGGTATAGTCTGGAACTGGTTTATATTGTGCGGTGATTTTTGAAAAACGAGGAAATTGTGCTCCCCACGACGATGCTAATACATACTTTGCCGCCTCAAGTTCTTTCCTGGTCCGTTCGGCTTCGACTTCAGCCATTGCCAGTTCTACCTGGCTTTTGGCAAGATCCAGCGAGGAAGTGTCACCGACTTTGACTCGTTTGGTTACAACTTCATGTACTTTCCTGATAAGTTCTACGTGTTCTTCCTGAAGGATTAAAAGTTCTTGCAAAGCAAAAACGTCAAAAAAACGGTTCTCGACTTGAGACTTGATTTCAATAATTTTAACTTGATGCTCAAGGTCGGCTACTTTAACTCCAGCCTCTGCCTCACGAACCCGTTTTTTGATTTTTCCGCCAAGTTGAAATTCCTGGCTGATGCTAATTTTGCTGGTCATGGAATCAGTTCCAGAATAATCTCCTGAGCCGCCAAATTCTTCAATTTCTCCAAACAAGATCGGATTGGCAGGTAAACCAGCCTGTTGTGCTTTACCATGTCTGGCTTTAATTTCATGCCAGGCTGCTTTCAGGGATGGATAGTTTTTTATAGCTGCTTCCAGGGCCCATTCAAGCGTGAGGGGATCAACAGGATTATCCTCGGTCAGTTCTGCGGAAGTGTTCTCAGACAAAGTGTATAGCGACTGAGCTAACTTGGC
>JAFDBU010000102.1 GCA_019313095.1 Deltaproteobacteria bacterium
GGTTTTACAGGAGGCACTTGCGTCCGAGAATATTAATCCGGCAGCAATCCAGATAATTCCGGTTACAGACCGCGAGGCGGTAAACGTCTTGCTATCCATGGAAGAGCACCTGGACCTTATCATACCAAGAGGTGGGGAAGGGCTTATCCGCTTTGTCGCCCAGAATTCCCGGATTCCGGTTTTAAAGCATTATAAGGGCGTCTGCCACGTTTTTGTTGACAGCAAGGCGGATTTTACTGCAGCGGCCGAGATTATCATGAACGGCAAGACCCAGAGGCCCGGAGTATGCAATGCCCTTGAAACCCTGCTCGTTCATCAGGATATCGCCGCGGATTTCCTGCCCCAGATTGGAACCAGACTGGTTGCAGCCGGTGTAGAGATACGTGGATGCCCGCAGACGCAAAATATACTCGCTGATATAAAAAGTGCTACCGAGGACGACTGGTATGCTGAATTTTTGGATCTGATCCTGGCTGTGAGAGTCGTTGATAACCTTGACGCGGCAATGGACCATATAGATACATACGGTTCCCAGCATACAGAGGTGATTGTCACGGCAGATTATACGAATGCACAGCGGTTTGTCAAGGAAGTCGACGCCTCTGCTGTAATGGTAAATGCCTCAACACGTTTCAGTGACGGGGGGCAGTTCGGGCTGGGAGCAGAGATCGGGATCAGTACTACAAAGCTGCATGCTTACGGGCCAATGGGCTTAAAGGAGTTGACCGCCAGAAAATTCATTGTTTACGGTGATGGACAGATCCGTACCTGAAATGATGATTCGACGGTTATGATTGGTCATGCCGAGCCTGGAAGAAAATAAAAAAATAGGTCTGCTGGGCGGCACCTTTGACCCTGTTCATAATGGCCACCTGGCAGTAGCCAACCATGTTCAGAAAGTCCTGGGACTTGGTGCCATATGGTTTATTCCGGCTGCTCAGCCCCCGCATAAGGCAGGTCATGCCGACCTCCAGGATATATCAAGCTTTGCCCATCGGTTTGCCATGCTGAAAAGAGCCGTGGCCCACGAAAAATCATTTGTCGTATCAGACATTGAAGCAAAGCGTACGGCACCATCATTTTCAATAGACACAATCAAAATTCTGCTCAGGCTGTCCGCTGAACGGGTGGACTTTTCATTTATCATCGGCATAGATGCCTTTTTGGATATTGCTACTTGGAAACGATATACTGAATTGCCGACCCTGGTCAATTTTATCATAATTTCTCGGCCGGGATATTCACCTGAAAAAGTTGCCCGGATAATCAGCCGCAATTATCCTGATTTTACCATTGATCAATCAGCTGAAATTTGGAGTTCGCCTCACTGCAAAGGAACATTCAGCCTTCTGCATATGGAGCCGGTGCCCATATCATCCACAGAGATCAGAGAAAAGGTGAGAAAAGGAGAGGATGTTTCAGAAATGGTGCCATCTCCGGTAGAAACCTATATCAGAGAACAAAAACTCTATACTTCACATTCCTGAGTATTTTCGTTTAAATACTCAGGGACTCTGCGCCCGAAAAATAAAAAACAGTTCAATATCTGTTTGAACTATTCCCCTTCAAATTCGGTCAAAGAGAAAACGCTATAGCCTTTTTGTTTCAGCTTTGCCTCCCCGCCGACATCCGGCAGATTGACAATAAAAGCCATCTCTGCGATTACCCCTCCCAGCTTCTCGATAAGTGCTGCTGCTGCCAGAGCTGTGCCGCCGGTCGCCAGCAGGTCATCAATTACGAGTACCTTCTCGCCTTTATCCAGGGAATCCCGGTGCATTTCAATTGTGTCCGTACCATACTCCAGGGCATATTCCTGTCCTTCCACCGCACCGGGAAGTTTTCCAGCTTTTCTGATGGGCACAAATCCTTTGCCGAGAGTGTAGGATAGGGCACCGCCTATGATGAATCCGCGGGCTTCAATGCCTACTATCGTATCAAAGGAAATATCTTTTGATATATAGCGCTGCGTTATATTATCAATTACCAGGCGAAATCCAACCGGATCCTTGATGAGTGTTGTGATATCCCGGAACATAATTCCTCTTTTGGGATAATCAGGTATGGTTCTGATGCGTGATTTGACCGGCATTCCTTCCTCCTTCAACTAATATAATTATTATGTGATTCCATTGGCTAAGCGGAACAGACATCATCATACTTCTCTATTTTGGGTATTGCGTTCACAAAGAGATTGATGACTGAATCAGAGTTCTTTTTCATGGTGTTGACAATCATTTCCCATGTCACCGACTCTTCACCTTCCCGCCAGCAATCATAGTCCGTGGACATGGCAACAGAGGCATAGTGCATCTTTTTTTCTCGGGCAAGAACAACCTCCGGTACGGTGCTCATATTGATGACATCCGCATTCCAGGACCTGAACATGTGACTTTCCGCCTTGGTTGAAAAGCGGGGCCCTTCAACAGTGATCACGGTTTTATTGGTGTGGTGCTTTATATCTAACTTTTTGGCAGTTTCCTGTAACAATTGCCGAAGGTTTGGACAGAAAGGTTCAGCCATTGGAGTGTGTACAACCTCGTCTTCAGTGAAAAAGGTCTTTTCCCTTTTTCTGGTAAAATCTATAAACTGATCCGGAAAAACAAGGTGTCCGGGTTCAATTTCCTCACGTAGAGAACCAACTGCTGTTGCAGCCAGAATGTGTGTGCAGCCAATTTCTTTCAAAGCCCAGATATTGGACCTGAAGTTCACCCGGGATGGTCTTATGGTGTGCTGTTTGCCGTGTCGAGCCAGAATAACAATCTGTACTCCTCCAATTTCACCGCAGGTAAAAGAAGATGAAGGCTTGCCATAGGGTGTATCTATATTTATTTCAGTTGAGTTTTTCAATATTTCAGGATTATCCAGACCGGAACCGCCGATTATACCTATTTTAATCATTGTAACTCCTTTGAATGGTTTTCAATGCACTTTTGTGTTGTATAACTGTTGAAAGTGATACTAAGGGATGCTCTCAAAACTTATAACAGATTAGGCGTGCTCGCTCAGCAATCTTTCTTCTGAAGACTGGTAATGATTACAAGATTATTTTTTTTACGA
>JAFDBU010000103.1 GCA_019313095.1 Deltaproteobacteria bacterium
AACCCGGTGAGATTTATACGTTGCTTATGGCCTGTTGCCAGTAAACTGAGGAGTTCGTCCATCTGGATGCAAAAAAGAGGTTCAGGGGCACGCCCTTCACTAAAAAGGGAAAAGCCTATGAAAGAAAGCAGGGTATTGCACTTATTCGGTGCTTAACGAAGAGACCACTAAAAACTTCCACCCATGCTGAATTCCCAGTTACTTGAATCTTCATCAGGTAAAGGATCAATGACATAACCCCATTCAAGCCGCATCGGCCCCCTGGGGCACAGCCAGCGTATACCCGCTCCGACGCTCTTCTTGATATTAGTAAAGTCCCATTCACTTTCATAAACGTTGCCGGCATCATAAAAAATTATACCACGCAGTCCACCTGCTTTAATAATTGGGAAGTGGTACTCAACATTTGCAAACCACATAATATTGCCGCCGATTTCATAAGTTATGCCGCTGTCAGGATCGGTCTCCTTGACTGCTATAGAACGAGTTTCAAAACCGCGTATGGTGTTGATGCCGCCGAGATAAAATTTTTCATAATCGGGAAGCTTGCCTGACTCGTTTTCCCAGGCCTGTCCCGCTGAAAGCTTTATGTGTATTGCAGTATCATCAAAAAAGAAAGCGGGGAAGAACCAGCTTGTGAATCCGTCAACTTTAGTGAACTGGCTGTCGCCTCCGAGAAAGCCGCCGGCATACTTGGTATTGATGACATTGAACGATCCCCTGGTTGGGGTATATAAACTATTGCGTGTGTCTCGTGCGAGGTTGAATGTAATATAACTGGTGACATTAATGTCGAGAGAGGAGATGATTGAGGGGGCAACATTATTGTAGTCGACATCGGTCAAATCGGTGTTATCATAGCCGTAGGAAAAAGATGCATCCCATAGTTCCCAGACCGGGTAGCCGAAACGGACGGCAAAGCCCTTAGAATCCCTGGTATATAAGTCATATTCACGCTCCCAGTTATAGAGATCAATCCCAAGCGAGAGCTGGGAGTCATAAAAATGGGGCTCAGTAAAAGAGAGGTTGTAGCGGGCGGAAGTGCCACTCACCTGGCCTGATAAGTCCATGCGCTGGCCGCGGCCCAGGAAGTTATTCTGGCTGATATCAACCATAAACATGAGAGCGTCAACCGAGCTGTATCCTGCCCCGATACTGAATGCTCCAGTGGGTTTTTCCTTCACTTCAACCACCAGATCCATCTTGGTCTTATCCGGGGTCGGCTCAGGAGTTATGGAGACATCCTCGAAGAAATCAAGCCGCTGAAGGCGCTGGTGGCTTTGGCGCAGGGCCTTGGAGTCAAAAATTCCTTTTTCCCTTATGAGAAGTTCCCGTCGGATAACCTTGTCCCTAGTCCTGGTATTGCCTTTGATCGTAATCCTGTTGATATAGACAAGTTCTCCCTTATTTATATCTATGACTATGTCAACCAGCTTTTCTTCCTTCTTGGAATCAACAGTCGGAGTTGCTTCTGCAAAGGCGTAACCGTTTTCAGCATAGTAGTCGTTCAGGCGCAAAATGTCCTCACGCAGGATGATGCGGCTTAAATATTCCTCATCCCTGATTTTCAGAAGATGCAGCAGTTCTTCCTTGTCTCCTACAATATCACCTGTCAACTCAATGGTGCCGATCTTGTAACGATTTCCCTCGGAGATCTCGATAGTGATATAAAGCCATTCGCCTTCCTGCCTGATTTCAGGCTTTCCGACAGTTGCCTCTATATAGCCGTGATGTTGGTAAAAAGAATTGATTCTTGCTATATCCTGTTCTAGGATATCCCGTTTCAGGACACCCGATTCGGTAAACCAGTACAGTAATCCTTTTTCCTTGGTTCCCATAACCTTTAGCAGTTCTTTGTCCTTAAAGGAATCATTTCCGACAAATCTGATATCCTTTATATAGACTTTCTCACCTTCCACGATGCGGAACTCTACTTTGACCCTGTCGGCCAGGGGGTAAGAAAGTTCGGTTGTTACTTCTGTATTATAGAAGCCTTTGGATTTATAAAGTGATTTAATATTGTCGACAGCTTCGCGGATTTTTTGGGCATTGAGGATCGTGTTCGGGAGGACGGATATTACTTCCCGAACATCATCCTCTTTTAATTCATCCAGGCCGCTGAAGGTAATCTGGGTGATGACCGGTTTTTCCTTGACTTCAAATATTATGGCCTTGCCCTTTTCCGTATCGTCCACTTTGAGCCGGACATCATCGAAGTAGCCCATTTTGAAAACATTCTTCATATCGCTACGCAGCTGTTCAGTATCATAAATATCACCGGTGCGGCTGGAAATATTTCTTAAGATAGCGCCGCTGTCGATTCTGGTATTACCTGCCGGGGCAATGCTTGCTATCAGATACGACCTACCGGTGTATGACAGAACCTCTTTGACAATCTTGTTGATGGATTCCTTGACGTTTTCCAGCTTCTGGCCATCGAGGTAGTAAAAAGTTTGGGAGGAAGGATCGAGCAAATCGTATACTTTTATATCTATACTGATATTCTCCCCAAACCTGGTAAGTGATCCGACAGCGGCATAACTGGCATCAGGAGCTGTTTCCATGCCGAATTTATGTAATGCCTCATAGGAGGGGGGCCAGGCCGCTGCATAATCAAAGATAGTGTCCGCTTCGGATCTCTGAAGCAGTTTGAAGGTTTGCTGGAGGGCAGGATTTGCCACAAGTGCCTCTGACAGAGCGGTATCAACTGTATCTGTCAGTCCGGCTTGGTCAGTCGGGGTATTAATCTTGAAAGGCAGGACAAGTGTATTGGGGCTTTCTGCTGCCAAAGAAGCAAGAGGTGCGGTAAACAGCAGAATTGCCAGAAGAATCGTCAGGGCAAGAACAGCCTTTGAAGCAGAATTGCAAGCGGAGAGGAAAATGTTACAATGCTTCGATGCCAGGATTCTTTTAAAAAGGTATGAGTTCATGTTCTTCAGTCTTTTTTCTGTTTATACTTTAGCACAGGTTTTACATTAATTGCTTCGTTTTGCTATAAATTTCAACTTTCAGATTAGACGAGAGCAGGCCCGGGAGTGTTCGTAGTGCCAGGCTAGTTAGCCTTATCGTAAACAGCTTTAATAGTCAACTGCTTTAGTTTCCTGCATGGAATTCAGGCATTAAAAAGTTCAGTGACCTCATCCTGTAATTTCTTTGCCAGTTGGTGTTTGTCCTTGGGCCTGTAATTCCTGGTTTCTATAGGCCGTCCGACACGAATCTGCACCCTGCCCGGATTCATCAGCAGTTTGCCCTTCGGCAGAATGGTAAAGGTGCCGGTGATGGCAACTGGTACAATTGGCACTCCTGACTTTATAGCCAGGACCATGGCACCTGCCTTAAAGTCATGGAGTTTGCCGTCAGTGCTCCGGGTGCCCTCGGGAAAGATGATAACCGAAGTGCCGGCACTGATTTTTTGGGCCGCTTCATCCAAACTTTTTATGGCCTGGCGCCCATGGCTGCGGTCTATGGGAATATAGCCCGCTCTGCGCATGGCAGCACCCCAGATAGGTACTGTAAAGAGTTCCTTTTTGGCCAGCCAGCGGAAATTGACACCCAGAAATCCCTGCAGCACAAATATATCAAACTGGCTCTGGTGATTTGCGGCAAAAATATATGGTACCACAGGATCAAGCTGCCCGGTGCCGGTAACAGACACTTTGACACCGCTGACCCGGCAGATTGAACCGGCCCACCAGGCAGCCAACCCCTGGACAGAATCCGCTCCCCTGCCCAGGATCAGGGTTTTAAAAAGCGTAATCAGACTGACCAGAAGAGTTAGGAACAAGGCAAAGGGGATTACGAATAAGGCCCGGAAAAAGTTAAATACTTTCATCACAACAACAGGGATTACAGAATCTCTTGCAAAGGGGCGATACCGTCTTTATGGGTGGAATCCAGCAATTTTCTGGGCGAATTCATGAATGCCGTTGCCTGTTCCACTTCCGGGCCGGTCTTTATCTGGTCCGGGTGCGATATTTTAAAATCTTTACTCCTGAAAGAGGAAAAGAGATTCAGATGCTCCCAGCGCGCAAGATAATATTTGATCAGGGAAGGCAGTTCCGTGAAAATTGTTGCCTCGGGGTTCGGATCGACGAAGCTGGAATTTTTAAGCTTGTCGCAGGATAGGGTTTGTGTCTTATAAAAGTTCTCCAGGAAGATCATCTCTGCCGGGACATGGGCCTTGTATCCTATACGGTTGAACAGCTTTATTACCCAGTTCATGAAATCATTCCCGGTTTTAGCTACCCGGTAAGGGATATAAATTTCACGCGGGGTTTTAAGGTTCATATACTTTTTAATGGTAAGAATGACTTTGGCAAGTTCAACAGGTTCCGGATCAACAAAATGGTAATTCTGGCCGTTGAATTCTTCACGGTTTTTCAGGATATGATGAATAAAATAGGGGATTTTGCTTGCATTGGAATATGAGTGGAGCACCCCCTTTTTCTTGGTCAACATAAAGGGCATGGCCCGGTCAACAATATTGAACAACAGCCTGTTTATGCCCTGGATCTTGTGGTCGTGGGCTCCATAGACAATAGCCATACGGATTAAAGTGTAGTTTAAGCCGTATTTTTCATGCATATGCTTCAAGGTCAGCTCAGTCATCAGCTTGGACTTGGCATAATTTGACAGGGAAGCGTCCAAGGGCAGATGGTCGTCCTCGGTCAGGTTCTCACCAGGCGGTAGAGTGGCTGCTGAACTGATGTGAATATAGGGTATATTTAAAGCCAGCGCGGCCCGAGCCAGATTAATGCTGCCCTTGTAATTGACCTCGTATGACAGCAGGGCATCGCTTCTTATTGCGGTGATGGCGCAGTTAACAACAAAATCAGGCTTCTGTCTTTTAAAGTAACCGATAATATCGTCAAGTTCCCGCAGGCTCAACTTCTTGCTGTTGGGAGCCCGCACATCAATTTCAGGGGTTTTGGTTTTGAAGTAATGCAGCAGGTAACCGCCAATAAGGCCGGAGCCCCCGACAATCAGGCCACTTATTTTTGATGATGCACCGGATTTATTCATAATATGTTTAGATTTCAGGTATCTTTGTCTCAGTCAGGATAAAAAATCTTGCCGATAAAAAAGCCCCCTGAAGAGGAAACCTGCCAATAGGCTGACCTCGCTCCCTGAAGGCATGCTCACATTTCTTACTCTCTCTATTATTTGAAGTCAAGCTGAAGCATTTACATTGAGGGTAATTCTTGCCAAC
>JAFDBU010000104.1 GCA_019313095.1 Deltaproteobacteria bacterium
CAGAAAATGGTACCAAGGTACCCATTATTCACAAGAAATGAACTTGGCTGTTTGTGGCTGAAAATGGCTTTTTTCAAGATCAACTAGTTATGATGTTAAAAAATAAAAGGCCCTTCCCAGGTTCATCGGGAAGAGCCTTTTAATTGCTGCTGATCCATTTACAGTTAAATGGTAGTGAATAATTGTTTAAAAATCAAGATATACAGTGGATATTTTGGATTTTAGTTGTTTCCATTACAACCATCAAAACCATAAATTGTGATAACAGAATAACCACAGACTAAGGCGTTAACAGCAGTTAACTTTACCCTCTATCTATTATCTTTATATCGACCTACTGTTCAATGTTGATCAAGTCTTGAAGGTGATGAGCACGTCGCCCGACTCCAAGGCCTGGCCGATTTTGATATGTACCTCGTCTACTTCACCGTCACACGGGGAGGCAACACCGCTTTCCATCTTCATGGACTCGATGACAACGATATCTTGACCCCGAAAAACACTGTCGCCTTTCTTAACCCTAATATCAACCGCTAAGCCGGGCATGGGTGACAGTAGGACATTGTCCAGGGTCTTACTGCTCTGCCGAGGCATATACTGTGCCAGTTCCCATTCCCTGGGGGAATAGACCTCGAATATCCGGTTTATACCGCAGAAGGCTGCCCAGAAGAAATTTTCCCGGTACTGCAGCCTGAAGTATTCTGTCTGCCCGTTGATCGTAAGTTTCAACCGTCTGCGGTAAAACTCAAAATCAGGAGTGATCACCTTAAATTGTTTCTCATTCACCTGGACATCCCACTGATGAGAATCAATATGACCCAAAAGGCGAATGCTGAAAATATTTTTCTCGCCTTTGACCACGTATTCGTACCAAGATTCCGATCGGTGCTCTGGCCCGACTCTGGCTGTCATCGGCTTGAGTGATTCCCGCACCAGGCTCAAACGGTTGTGGTAGACAAGTGTACAGGCGATAACCATGAGTTCCAGATGCTCACGAGGAGGATCAATTTTCATGGTTCCCTGTTCAAAATGCTCTGCAATAAAATCAGTTGAAAGCCGACCCTCGATAAATGCCGGATGATTGAGAATGGCATTGGCAAAATCAGCATTGATTATGACGCCTTCAAGATGAAACTTATTCAAAGCCTGGATAAGGTTTTTTCTTGCATCTTCCCTATTCTCCCCCCAGCTAATGGCTTTGGTCAGCATGTTGTCGTAATAGACGCTGACCCGGCTACCCGCCATGATGCCGCTGTCCATCCTGATCTTCTTGCCTCGCGGCTCTGCATAGCGGGTGATTATACCGGTGGACGGCAAAAAGTTGCGGTCCGGTTCCTCGGCACAGATACGGGCCTCTATTGACCAACCCTTAAGGGTAATATCTTCCTGTTTATATTGCAGCGGTTGACCGGCTGCGACCTGCAGCTGGAGCTCAACCAGGTCTAGCCCGGTAACCAATTCCGTAACCGGATGTTCCACTTGCAGCCGAGTGTTCATTTCCAGAAAATAAAAATTTCCCCGGGGATCAAGGATGAATTCAACTGTCCCGGCATTGGTGTATCCTGCCTCACTGGCCAGGCTGCATGCCCGCTCGCCAATTTCCCGGCGCATCTTCGACGTCAGGGCGAGGGAGGGCGCCTCCTCGATTACCTTCTGATAGCGGCGCTGAATCGAGCATTCCCGCTCACCTAGGTAGATTACATTGCCATGCTGGTCGGCCATAATTTGAATTTCTATGTGACGGGGTGTCTCCACGTACCTTTCCAAGAAAATCTTGTTGTCACCAAAAGCCTTGCGAGTTTCCTCCTGACCGGCCTTGAGGGCTGGTTCCAGTTCATCCTGCCTATGGGCGATGCGCATGCCTCGGCCGCCGCCGCCGGCCGCCGGTTTGAGCAGGACCGGGTAGCCAATATTTTCGGCAATGGTCCTAACTTCTTCCAGGTCTGATACCGGATGGTTATGGCCCGGTACTACCGGGACACCGGCCTGTATCGCCAGATTCTTGGATGCGATCTTATCGCCAAGCATGGCAATGACAGAGGCAGGAGGACCAATGAATACAAGGTCTGCCGCAACGGTCATCTCGGCAAACTCAGCATTTTCGGACAGAAATCCGTAGCCAGGATGGATTGCCTGGCAGCCTTTTTCCAAGGCTGCAGCTATAATCTTATCCTTCAGAAGATATGACTGTTCTGAAGGAGGCGGTCCGAGATAAACGGATTCATCCGCTTCCTGAACGTGCAGGGCACGGCTATCAATCTCCGAGAAAACAGCAACGGTTTTAATACCCAGTTTCTTACAGGTCCTGATAATGCGGACCGCAATTTCTCCTCGGTTGGCAATGAGTATCTTATCAAACATGGCAGCCTCGTTTGTCTCTTATCTATTACAGTGGAATGTTCCCGTGCTTGCTGCTCGGATTTTTCTTGTCCTTGCTTTCCAGGAACTGCAGGCTGCGGATGAGCCGCTGCCTTGTGTAACGAGGTGTGATCACATCATCAATATACCCCTTCTTTGCAGCCAGGAACGGGTTTGCAAATGTCCTGCGGTATTCTTCCGTCTTCTGGGCCAGCAGATCCTCGGGATTTTTGGCTACCTGTATCTCCTTGCGGTAGATGATCTCAGCAGCCCCTTTCGGGCCGAGCACAGCGATTTCAGCTGTTGGCCAGGCAAAGTTGACGTCGCATCGTATATGCTTTGAATTCATAACTACATAAGCCCCGCCGTAAGCCTTGCGCAATATCACGGTAATGCGCGGTACCGTGGCCTCAACAAAGGCATAGAGCAGTTTAGCACCGTGTCGGATGATACCGCCGTGTTCCTGCTCCGGTCCCGGCATGAAACCGGGGACGTCAACAAGGCAGATGAGCGGGATATTGAATGAATCACAGAAACGCACGAAGCGGGCCGCCTTGGTCGACGCATTAACATCAAGGACACCGGCCAGAACAGCTGGCTGGTTGGCTATAAGGCCAATGGTCTGCCCCCCGAGACGCCCAAAGCCGCAGATAATGTTGCGGGCATACTGGGCCTGATATTCGAGAAATTCTGCCCCGTCCAGGATACTGGTAATAAGGATCTTCATATCATAGGTCTGGTTGGGATTGGACGGGATAAGATAGTCCAAGGCCGGGTCCGAGCGGTCGACAGGGTCGCGCAGATCAAGAAGTGGCGCTGTCTGGCGGTTGTTCGAAGGTAGATAGTTGATCAATCTCCGCACCTCGCGCAGGCAGAGAATATCATTCGGCAGGACAAAGTGGGCCACTCCGCTTTTCTGGCTGTGAATCCGAGCACCGCCCAATTCCTCAGCGCTGATGTCCTGATGCGTCACGGTCTTGACCACGTTTGGTCCGGTAACAAACATATACGATGAATCCTCAACCATGAAGGTGAAGTCGGTCATGGCTGGACTGTAGACAGCCCCGCCGGCGCACGGTCCCATAATACAAGATATCTGTGGCACCACGCCGCTGGCCAGCACGTTGCGGCTGAAGATCTCCCCGTAGGCGGCAAGAGAATCAACACCCTCCTGAATGCGTGCCCCGCCCGAGTCATTGAGGCCTATTATGGGGGCTCCCACGGTCACTGCATGGTCCATTATTTTGGAGATCTTACCGGAATGCGCCTGGCCCAGGGAGCCGCCGAGAATAGTGAAATCCTGGCTGAAGATACAGACCTCCCGTCCGCCAATAGTTCCATGTCCGGTGATAACGCCGTCGCCGGCATATTCATCTCCAGAATCACTTGCCTGCCCGCTTTTCAACAGGTCGAACTCCTCAAAAGATCCTTGATCCAGCAGAAGTTCTATGCGTTCCCTGGCTGTGAGCTTACCCTTCTGATGTTGGACCTCGATGCGCTTGGCACCGCCGCCCTGGAATGCTCTCTCCTTCAAGGCTTCCAGCGAAGCCACGTTGTCATTTTCCTGCCATTGCACAGTTTTTTCCTCAATAAAATTAAAGGGGTATCTATTCCCATCATCGGAATGTGAAACTACTCGCTTCCAATATCTACCTCAACTTATCTTTTGTAACTTATATATCATAAAAATTGAATAGGGATTTTTTATCTTACGGTTCTATGTTGTATTTTCTGATATGTCGGAAATCTAATATGCAAAAATTGCTTTCTGGTTGCTTTAAACACTAAACAAGATAAATTCACCCGTATAATTAAGCAGAGTCAATCCCAAGGGAACGCATTTCAGTTAGTTACTAATGCTTATGACGGCCTTTTGTTTTAAGCCTCTTTCTATCAATTTAAACTCGTTCTTCAATCCTATCCTAAAGTATATAGGATCAATGTGTAAAGTGGACATGTTGTGTCAGATTTTGTTTGACAGAAATGGAGATTGTAGCAAGAAGTTTTAACTTTTGGTGTGACTGCAAAAAAACAAGGGACACCTTTAAGTAGGCTAGGGTTGAGAAATATATAGTAAGTATTTTTGCTATTTCTTTTCTACTATTTCTTTCGTTCTTTGCTTTGCCGGATATCTCTTTTATTGGGTAATATTCCTTAGGGCTTGGCATCAATAAATGAAAAGCAATAAAAATACAAATCCTATATCCACCTTTGTATAAGAAATGCTTTTCTTATTGGGAACCGCGTGTATTTTATAGTGAATATGCTAAAATGAAGACAAGGCAATGACTGAAGATCCTTACCGTCGAGTTGCAAATATCTATGACAGACTTTTCGAGTCGCTAACTAGTGGCTTGAGGTTA
>JAFDBU010000105.1 GCA_019313095.1 Deltaproteobacteria bacterium
GTGATTTCCATGCTGGAAGAGAATAAAATTGCTTGTGAGACCGGTGGTCACAGTGTTGACTTCTTCGGTACAGCTGATCTTATTTTTGTCAGTCCCGGAATTCCTCTCACTCTCGAACCCCTGGCTTTTGCACGGCGCAGCAATATACCTATTATCGGGGAACTGGCAGTTGCCTCACAATTTTTAAAGACACCCGTTGTGGCCGTAACAGGAACTAACGGCAAAACTACGGTAACAACTCTTCTGGCCGATATTTTTCAGACAGGCACAAAAAAGATTTTTGTGGGCGGCAATATCGGCACACCGCTTTTTGAATACCTTGGCGGGCCACAGGATGCGGATATTGTTGTGGCTGAGTTAAGCAGCTTTCAACTCGACACCGGCGGCCGCAGCAAAGGTCTGCCTTTCAAGGTCGCCATCCTGCTGAATATCAGCCCGGACCACCTGGAACGGTATAGCTCTTTTGCTGCATATGCTGAATCGAAATTTTCAGTTTTTGCAGCGCAGGGTCCTGATGATTATGCCGTTCTCAATGGCGATGATGTCGAGATAATGAACCGCAGGGACCTCTGGCCTGCAGGTCCAAAATTCTTTTTCGGCGAAAAGCTCGGTGATCTAGCCGGTGCTTCAATACAAGGAGAAAAAATTCATTTAAAAAACAGCAGTGGGGCCACCCTGCCGGACAACCTGCATGGAGAGGTTTACGATTTAAGTACTACCAGTCTAAAAAATCCACCCAACCTGCAAAATGCGGCAGCAGCTATTCTGGCAGCCCGCCTGATGGGATTTCAGCAGCAAGAAGTTGAAAAGGGTCTTGCCACCTTTACACCTCTTAAACACCGTATGACCATTGTGGCCGAGATTGGTGGAGTCAGCTTTATCAATGACTCAAAGGCCACCAATGTCGGGGCCGTTTACTCGGCCCTCAAGGCTATGCAGCAGCCAGTTATCCTTATTGCCGGCGGCCGGGATAAGGGGGGGGACTACTCCATACTTTCTGAACCGGTCCGAACAAAAGTAAAGCATCTGCTGCTTGTAGGTGAAGCTAAAGATACAATGGCCCGCGCCTTTTTGGCTTTTACCGATGTTGAAATGTGCAATTCACTCCAGGAAGCTGTTTTAAGGGGTGCAAGTCTTGCTGTACCAGGTGACGCCGTTCTCCTGTCACCGGCCTGTGCTAGTTTTGACATGTTTTCAAGTTATGCAGAACGTGGAGATGTTTTTACAAAATCAGTCCTGGAAATGAAAAATAAACATGGCAGCTCCCTGGCGTAGGAAACTCTCAATTGAAATGAAAGACACAAAAGACCACAATATAAGGCTGATAATTACCGGCGGGGGCACCGGAGGTCATCTCTTTCCCGGCGTCGCTCTGGCTCAGGCCATGATGCGGTATCGTCCAGGCTGCGAGGTATTGTATATAGGAACAGAAAGAAAGGTGGACAAAACAGCTTTAGCCGGCCTCGGTTTCACAATCACGACCATCAGAAGCCAGGGCATTAAAGGAAAAAGCCTGCCGGCAAAGATGAAAGCAGTTCTGCAGCAGCCTAATGCACTTCTCGAATCTGTCAGGATAATAAGAGAGTTCAAGCCAGATCTGGTATTTGGTGTCGGCGGCTATGTCACGGTTCCGGTAATTCTTGCTGCCCGTCTTCTGGGTATAACAACCTGCATCCACGAACAGAATTCAATACCCGGTCTGGCTAATAGACTGCTTGGTTATATAGCCCACAGGATATTTGTCTCTCTGCCAGGCAGCGAAAAATATTTTCCTGCCACTAAAACCGTTTTAAGCGGCAATCCGGTACGCTCCTCAATTATAAAGGCTGCCGGCCGGATGGACCGCAAACTATACCATGACCCCCTGACGCTGCTTATTATGGGCGGCAGCCAGGGAGCAAGACGGCTTAACAGTCTGGTGCTTGAGGCAGCCGAGAAATCATTGCTTGAGATGAGCCCCAGGCCCAATATTATTCACCAGACCGGTGAGCATGACGTAGCGCAAGTGCGGGAAAAATATTCAGAGCTGGGCATGAACGCCAGGGTCCAAGCTTTTTTTAGTGACATGGCAGAGGTATACTCCCAGGCCGATTTATTAATTTCCCGAGCCGGGGCTACTACCCTGGCAGAACTTACGGTATTCCACAAACCTGTAATTCTTGTGCCCTACCCCTATGCCGCTGACAACCACCAGGAAATAAACGGCCGTTATCTTGTCGAAGCAGGCGGCGGCCGCATGTTCAACCAGTCCGAGTTAGATGGCAAAAAACTTGGACAGGAAATAAGAAAGCTTCTGACTGATACAAAACTCCTTGCTGAAATGGCAGAAAACTCGGGTAAAGCAGCAAAACCTGAGGCAACTGAGACAATAGTCAACAGCTGCATGGAACTTTTAAAGGATAAACTAGAGGAAAATAACGGAAAAATTTTGGCATTCTAATAATTTGCTGCAATGAAACTCAACTGATATGTACAGGAAAAGCAAGCATATACATTTTGTCGGGATCGGTGGAATCGGTATGAGCGGTATCGCAGAACTGCTGCTCAATCTTGGTTACAGGATCAGCGGTTCCGACCTGCAGGAGTCTGACATAACCAGCCGACTTGAGTCTCTCGGGGGTGAAGTGCATATTGGCCATGACGCAGCCTGGATAGGAGAAGCCGATATTGTCGTCACTTCATCAGCCATTGACGCAAACAACCCAGAAGTTCAGGCGGCCGTCAATTCTCTCATCCCTGTGATACCCAGAGCCGAGATGCTGGCGGAACTCATGCGGCTTACCAAGTTTGGCATTGCCATAGCAGGCAGTCACGGCAAAACAACCACCACATCAATGGTGGCCTGGCTCCTTGCCGAGGCAGGACTTGATCCAACCGTGGTGATCGGCGGCAAAGTGGACTGTCTCGGTGGCAGCAACGCCAAACTCGGACAGGGGGATTTTCTGGTGGCCGAGGCAGACGAATCAGATGGATCCTTTTTAAAACTTGCTCCGGTCTTGGAAGTTGTAACCAATATTGACCTGGAACACCTGGATTATTACAGCTCCATCGAAGAGATCAAGGCAGTATTTCTCGAATTTATTGACAAAATACCTTTTTACGGCGCCGCCATCCTTTGTCTGGATGACCCGCATGTGGCCTCAATTCTCCCCGAGGTCAGAAAAAGATTTCTGACCTATGGCCTAACCAGCCAGGCAAATGTCTATGCCAAAACGATCAGCACCAAAGGCCTCAA
>JAFDBU010000106.1 GCA_019313095.1 Deltaproteobacteria bacterium
CCCCCATAATGCGGCTCCCATGGCTATTCTTTCCTCCATGGTCAACTCGCTTTCAAACTTTTATCCCGAGATGACGGAAAACCCCTTGGAAGACATTGACATCATGGCCACACGCCTCATTTCCAAGGTACGTACCATTGCCGCCTTTACCTATAAAAAATCCATGGGCTGGCCCCTGGTTTACCCGCGCCATGATCTTTCCTACTGTGCCAACTTCCTCAATATGATGTTCGACTCACCAGTCAAGCCTTATGTGATAAATGATGATGTTGTCAAGGCCTTAAACAAGATTCTTATCCTGCATGCCGACCATGAACAGAACTGTTCAACTTCAACTGTGCGTCTTGTCGGCAGCGCCAGGGTAAATCTCTACGCCTCCATCTCGGCAGGGATCAGCGCTCTCTGGGGACCGCTGCATGGTGGTGCCAACCAGGCGGTTGTTGAAATGCTGGAAGACATTTACGATTCGGACGGCGATTACCAGAAGTACATCAACCGTGCCAAGGACCCGAATGATCCTTTCCGGCTGGTCGGATTCGGTCACCGGGTGTACAAGAGCCACGATCCCAGAAGCAGGATCATTAAAAAGGCCTGTGATGATGTTCTGAACACCCTGAACGTTTCTGATCCGTTGTTGGACATTGCCAAGGAACTGGAGGAGGTGGCCCTGAACGACGATTTTTTTATTGAGCGCAACCTCTACCCCAACGTCGACTTTTACAGCGGCATCATTTACCGGGCAATAGGAATCCCAAGCAACATGTTCACGGTTATGTTTGCCCTGGGCAGGCTGCCGGGCTGGATCGCCCATTGGAAGGAAATGTGGGATGACCCGAACTGGCGCATTGGTCGGCCGCGCCAGATTTATGTCGGCCCGAAACGCAGGTCTTTCACGCCTAAAGAAGAAAGGGGCAAAAAACTCGGGGAATAAGATATCCCTGTTCAAACAAACGCTGCTATTGCTGTCTGGACTTTTCTTTTTTTAAGGGATAGTTCCTGGTGATGAACTCGATTTCATCTTCCCTGGTCTGTACCTCATCGTCCAGTTTTGCCTCCAGCAAATGGGCCAGGATGGTTTTATAGATCGGTCCGCTTCTGTAACCCATTTTCTTCAGGTCGACTCCCTGAATATGGGTTTTATAATGACGCAGATGTGTGACAAAGTATGAAACCGCCTTCTTGGCGGTTTTCTTTTTAGCCAAGGCAATGAGATACAGCAGGGTTTCAGGGTCGCGCTCCTGCAGCAGCCAATATATTTCGCTGTTGCTCAATCTCCTGTTCCGGCTCAATTCCTTCAGAATCCTGTCTGCGGCTTCCTTTTCTCTCAGTACCTCTCTTTTGAGCCGTTCAGAAAACTCAAACTTCATACAGAACACTTTCAGTTCGCTGTATGTGGAGTATGCAAGCATAGTGTATAGATAAACCAGCCATTGCCGGCAGGGTTCATCAAGGTACAGCAGCTTGTACCAGGCCATCGCCCGCTGGGTTTCCTTGAGATCCCGTTCCATGCGCTTATCAAATTTCAGTTCCGGCAAAATGAATTTCAGCAGGTCAAATTCAACCATTCTGTGAATAGCCGGGATAGGATTTTCTTCAGAAAAAATAAGTTTCAGTTCCGTGAAACAGCGGCGGCCGAAAAAGCGGTTGAACAGGTTCATCTTTACGGCATTTTTCAGCATTTTCTCAGTGTGGTTGCCGATAGTAAATCCCATGCGCTGTTCAAAACGAATTGCCCTGAAAATACGGGTAGGATCCTCCACAAAGCTTAAATTATGTAATATGCGTATGCGCCTTTCTTTTATATCAGTCTGACAGTTAAAAAAATCTATCAGGGTGCCGAACTTCTCTGGGTTCAGGTTAATGGCCATGGCGTTTATGGTAAAATCACGGCGGTACAGATCAAGCTTCAGGGACGAAAGTTCAACGGTGGGCATGGAAGCGGGATACTCATAATACTCAAGTCTGGCTGTGGCCACATCTATGTTGTAACCATCAGGCATTATAACCAGTGCCGTGCTGAACTTTTCATGGGTGCGAACCTGACCGCCAAAATTCTGGGCCAGCAATTTGGCAAACTGGATGCCGTCTCCTTCCACCACGATGTCCAGATCGAGGTTTTTTATGCGCAGAAGCAGGTCTCGGACAAAGCCCCCCACCGCATAGGCCGTATAGCCGTTTTTTTCCGCCACTTCACCAATGGTTCGAAGCAGAACAGTGGTTTCCCGGTTCAGAATCTCGACCATCAGGCTGTTGACATTCCTGTGCCGCTCAATATAGGAACGGTCATCGGCAACAATCAGGTTTTTGGGCTGATGCGCCGGATCATTAATAAGCAGGTTAAGCAGGTCGGTCCGGGTAATAACACCCTGTAATTCACCCTTGTCAACCACCGGAATCAAACGCTGACGGTGTTCCATTATCAATTCCTGGATATCCCCCAGTGACGCTGTGCCCGGCAGAGTGGCAACATCCGTTGTCATGTAATCACTGACAGGCAAATCCCCCAGGTTGTGGAATATTGCCTTTTCCGCCACCCGTCTGGAAATTATACCGAGAAGCTTTGATTTGTCCTGGACAACTGGGAGCACGGTAATATTGTACCTGGTCAATACCTGATTCGCATTTTTAATTGAAATGTCAGGCGGGACGGTGATAACCGGATGCGACATCAACTCACTGGCCAGACTCTGTGGCCGCACATGCTTGTTGAGGAGGCGGATAAGCTTTTCCTCGGCCTCCACCATAGTCATATTCTTCACCGTGGCTGAAGCAGCAGAAGCATGGCCACCACCACCGAAATCCCTGGCAATCTCGCCCACGTTGACCTCAGGCACCCGGCTGCGCGCAATGAGATAGATTCTGTCCTCCATGCCTGCAAGGGCAAACAGAACATTCAAATTCTCCATGACCATGAAGCGTCTGACCAGTAAAGCGAATTCGTCCACATATTCTGAAAGTGCAAGTTTGGCAACGGTTATATCGATATTCTGGATTGTGTAGGTAATTGACGACTTGATAAGATCGTTTAATAGTCCCAGTTGATATACAGTAAGCTCCCTGGAAATGGATTGTGATACGGTATGCAGGTTTGCTCCCTGCTCCAGCAGCCAGGATGCTGCTTCCAGGTCATCGGGCGTTGTGGTGGTGTAGTTGAACGAGCCGGTATCCTCGTAAATGCCCATGGTCAGCAGTGTAGCCTCATCTTCCCTTACCGGAATTCCCCTTTCGCGGAACAGTTGCACAAAAATTGTCGAGGTTGAGCCTACCGGCCTGACAACCTCCACATCCCCCTTCAAATCCTCCGGGGTGTCCGGGTGATGATCATAAATATGGAGCTGAATGCCTTTGTTTTCCAAACACTTTGCAAAATTACCGATTCGTCTGGCCAGTCTGGTATCAACCAGGATGAGTTTTGTGACCTTCTTCAGGGGAATCTGTTTCTGACGCTTGAAATCGACCAGAAAAGAACTTGACTGGACAAAGTACTCCCGTATGTTTTTCTCCTGCGAACCTGCGAATGCCATGACTGCATCAGGATAAAACTTTTTGGCAGCCACCATGGAGGCCAGGCTGTCAAAATCAGCATTCATATGGGTGGTTATTACTTCCATAACTTAAGAGTCCAAGGGGTCAAGGGGTCAAGGGGTCGAGGGGCAAAAATCTTAACTGAATTTGTGAAAAATGATACAAGTTTAAAGCAAGGCATAAAGGACAAAAACTATCTTGTCCCTTGAATCCTTGTACCCTCGAATCCTTGAATCCTGTTCTTATCCATCTTATCCAATAGGTGCAGGATTGCCAACATGCAAATACCGGAAAATCTATTCAGCCATATCATCCCCGGGGATGGAATTTTTTATGAATATTTTTGAGTCGGCTGCTTTCCACATGGGTGTAAAACTGGGTGGTGGATATATCCGAGTGTCCCAGCATGAGCTGCACTGAACGCAGGTCTGCACCGTTTTCCAGGAGATGGGTGGCAAAAGAATGCCGGAGCGTATGCGGACTGAAGTCCTTCCTGATGCCCGCCTTTAGTCCTATTTCCTTGATAATCTGCCAGTAGCGGTTTCTGGTCATGGCCCGTGCCTGCCTCGTTATGAAGAGTGATGGACTTGTCTTACCATGCAGTAATTGGGGTCTTACATGATCCAGATATTCCTCAAGCAGCACCCTGGCCTGCTCACCGATAGGCACAAGCCTCTCTTTTC
>JAFDBU010000107.1 GCA_019313095.1 Deltaproteobacteria bacterium
GACTTCCCTGGGAAAAAGGAGTTTGAGGTTGTGAAGCTTTCCCTAAAGACCCATGTTGGGAAAACTGAGATGCCGGTCATTGTTCTTATTCACGGCCTCGGCATGAATAATTATTTCTGGGTCGATCCGGAAAAATGTTTTGTGCTGGGTGGCCTGGCACCGCTCACAATTTTTATCGGCAGTGATAGGATGGAAACCGGCAATGCCATATCTTTTGGTGCTGTGGAGCCCGGCATTGAGGGATTGTGGAACTGTCTGAAAAAAGCAGGGTTCTCATTGGCCTCCTGGACCCAAAGTCAGCCGCTGGGACCGGTTCAGATTGCAGCTGAAGAGCTCAAAGCAGTTCTTGGCAAAGTAAGGGATACATGGCCCGGCAAGAGTATCTACCTTGTTGGCCACAGCCGGGGGGGACTTATTGCCAGGCAAATTCTATCTGAGGAGGCGTCCCAGGATATTGCAGGGCTTGTAACCATCAATAGTCCGCATGCGGGCACCGCTATGGCTAAATTTAGCCGCTATCTTAAACCAGCCGGAATAGTATTGGAAAAAATTCTGCCGGCTCAATCCAAGGCAACCTTGACAAAGGCCCTGAGTCGTCTTGCGGTTTTCCTCCAGAGTCCTGCTATTTCAGAGCTTGAGACTGGATCAGAATTTATAGAATTTTTGCCCAAAGAATTACCGGATCAAATGGCAAAACTTTCCTTCGGCGGTACAAATCCGGCACTGTTTCACGTTAGTGTCCGGCTGCCGGCTGGAAACATCAAGGTTGTCAGGTTCCCGGATCTGATTGCTGGAGTCATTCCATTAAAAAATACACCCCGTGAATTAATTCCGGGGCGTGGTGATGGCTTGGTATCAGCAGATAGCTCTGTACTGCCGGGCAGCAGGCATTATGATTTTTCCGCTAACCATGTTAAGTCTGCTTATGATAAAAATGTCCATGAAATAATTCTTAACTTTTTACAACCGTAATTATTTGTACTTTCCCAAACCTCAAAAGGCTAAAAAACACCATGCTGGTGCAGGATATTGAGTCCTATCCCCAGAAGCACCAGGCCGCCGACAATTTCAGCTCTGGCGCCTATTCTGGACGCTGAGCCTAGCAGGCAGCCGAGTTTCAGTCCCAAAACGGTCAACAGGGTTGCAACAACACCTATTATGGCAGCAGGCAGTAGAATGGAAATATTGAGTACCGAGAAGCTTAAGCCGACAGCAAGGGAATCTATGCTTGTGGCAACTGATAACATTACCAGGGTATAACCCCTGGTCGGATCAATCTTTTCTGCCTCTTCCTCACGTCCGACAGCAGCGTCCTTTATCATCTTTGTAGCAACGAGGGCAAGAAGACCGAAAGCAAGCCAGTGGTCAATACTTGCCAGCAGCGTCCTGACCGTTAATCCGGCCCCCCAGCCGATAATATTCATCATAGCCTGAAAGAGGCCGAAGTGAAATGACAGCCTGAAGATTTGACGCCCGCTTACCTGGCAGAGGCTGACGCCTGAAGCAAGGGCCACGGCAAATGCATCCACTGCCAGGGCCAATGCGATGAGTATAATTGTCCATAGGTCCATCCGGTTCTTATATACCAGAGGACTGATGCAGACAAGTTTTAATCATCCGAAGAGTATACCTGATTCCCGGCAGCATTTTATTCAGGCGAAACAGAACCGAGTCTTGGCTTTTAGGTTGATTATAGGTGCAATAGGTCTTACTATTCTGCTGCGTGAATCATTACTTTAAAGCTCAAAAATTGAATCCGGGAAGCACCATAAGTTTTTTCAAGAATTGTATTATCCTGTTGGTAAAACACAGATGACGATTGACAAGGCCAGAGAAGTATTAACAATTGAAGCAGAAGGCATCCTGTCAGTTCGGGAACAGATCAATCCTGATTTTGACAAGGCCATAGGTATGATAATGAACTGTCCCAGCCGGGTTATACTCACTGGTATAGGAAAGTCTGGTATCATTTGCCAGAAAATAGCCGCCACGTTGAACAGTACCGGGACGGCGTCTTTTTTTCTGCATCCGGTCGAAGCAATGCACGGTGATCTGGGCATTGTCGACGCAAGGGATGTGGTGCTTGCCATTTCCTACAGCGGCGAGACAGCCGAGCTGAACCTTCTGGTCAACAGCCTGAAAAACCGGGCCGTAAAAATAATTGCCATGACAGGTAATCCTAAATCGACCTTGGCAAAACTTGCTGATGCCGCATTAAACGTAGCTGTGCCGAAAGAGGCATGCCCTCTTGGTTTGGCACCAACTGCCAGCACCACAGCTGCCCTGGCCATGGGAGATGCATTGGCTGTAGTCCTTCTTGAACGCAAACAGTTTAAAGAATGTGATTTTCGGAGAAATCATCCTGGCGGCAGCCTGGGTGAAAGGTTGAAAGTTAATGTGTCAGAAGTGATGTTTTCAGGGGAGCAGATTCCCATGGTTAGTGAGGACAATTCCTTGCGTCAGGCAATTGCGATCCTGAATGCCAAAAACCTGGGTGCTGTTCTTATCGTTGATAAAGAGCAGCGAGTTACAGGAATTATTACCGATGGTGATATACGACGTATGGTGGCCAAAGAAGTTAACCTGGATACTCAGCGCGCTGTAGACCATATGACCCCGGCGCCTAAAACCATTTCAAAGGAACTTCTGGCCGCGGATGCCTTGAGTATCATGCAGCAGCATGAGATTACTATTTTGCCGATAACCGATGCCCAGGGGCACCTGACAGGCATTTTGCATCTGCATGACCTCCTCGGTAAAGGCGAATTCCGTTTCATGGTATAAAAAGAATTCCTCAAAAAAATACAGGAAAGAAACATGTGTCAGATGAAAGTTGTGCTCGACCAGGATGGAGAGCAGGAAAATATCATGGAGAATGTAACCCACCTGGAAGTTACAGACGATGGTGTATTGGTCAGCACCTTTTTTGAAGAGCCGAAGCTGGTGAAATCAGCCTGGGTAAAAGATATAGACTTCCTTGGCGGCACTGTAACCTTAGATAATAAATCCACGGGTCATGACTGAAAAAAATTACTCCGATGTTGAAAAGCTGCAAATGCTTATTAGCCATTGGCTGAACCATAATGTGGACCACGGCAGTGAATATGGCAAATGGGCGGAAGTTGCCAGGCAGGCAGGTTATGTTTCTACAGCAGAATTCATAGAAGAGGCGGTTGAGCTGCTGGCAAAAGCAGACAAGGCCTTTGAAAAGGCCCTGGAATCAGTTGGCGGTTCAGGTAAAGAGCTTCACCACCATCACCCTCATGATTAGCGCCAAGGGATTCGGCAACTAATCGGAGAGCTTTATTCCGCCTTCAAAGGTCCTCAGCGTATCAAGCGGATCTTCACCGGTTGAGGTAATCTTTCCTATTACCTTCAAAATCCAATAATTTTCAGGGGCGGCACCAATTTTTTGCTGCAGATTTCTTGAAACTCCATGGGAATCTTCTGCAAGATTGTAAAAACGGCTGTCTATGCCGATAAATCCATCCTGGAGATGGGCTATGGTGTGGAGTATTTTTGACAGATAGCCTTTTTCAAGACTCTGAAGGTCATCTAGTAATGTAAAGCCTTCATCCTTCAAGCTTGTCAGGAATTCTCTTAAAATTGTCCTATTCGCCCTGAGGCCTTCCTCGATTCTTGGCCAGAATTTTTTTTGACTTCCGTTTATCGATTCATTTTCCATTACCATGATTTCGTCATAGCGGATAAGCATTGTGCTTTTAAAAAAATGCAGTACCTGCTGCCGGCAGGATTCAAAGTCAGAACCTGCGATCAGAACATCGTGCACTATTTCCAGACGCCCCATAAACTTCTCCAGTGGAACATATGTATATCCCTAAAAATTGTCGGCTTGTAAGAGCTCTATGCGGCCAGGTATCTCATTTGTAACAAGTTGATAAAGAAGGCGCTCCTTAATTTTCAAAACTTTTTACGAGTCCATCAAAAATGGGTAAGCTTGGGATATCACGAAAACTGTTTACATGATACTCAGCCGGCAACGCGTTGTTTTTAAAGGAAATAAGGCGCATGTTCAGCTCTGCGGTATGCTCCCGGTCCACCATACTGTCGCCGATATAAACAGCCTGGTCTGCAGATAACTGAAAATGATTAAGAATTTTAAGCAATGCCTCTGCATGCGGTTTGGGCTGCTCTACATCTAAAGAGGTAACCACAAGATCAAAAAAGGGATTCAGGTCATGCATCTCCATAACAGCAGGCATGGTTGTACTCCTGTTGGTGCTGATCGCCGTATAGTATTCAGGTTTCAGAAACCGCAGGAATTCCTTCAGGTCAGGCTCAATCCGCATATATCGCAAAAATGGGGTATAATCAACCGATTGTCTGTAGGCATGGACACTGTCAATTACATGGGGATGGTTTCTGAAGATAAAAGAAACGGAATCCAGTACATTGTGGGAGTGTACATAATCCTCCTCCTCAAGGCTCATCAGGGGATAGCTGAATTTTTCCAGCAGGTGGTTATAATAAATCCTGTTAGCGTCCCGTGAGTCAAACATGACGCCGTCACAATCGAATATAACAAGTTTTAAAGCAGCCATGGTTTGTAGTAGTCAGTAAAATAAAAAATTATTTGTTCCCCGAAGCGAGCCGGAGTTTTTCTCCAGCCATGCTTTCTGCCCCTTTTGTCTCTCTTTCCAGACGTTCAAAGAAAACTTCCATGAAGTTATGCCGTTCGGCCGCAAGCCTTTTTCCTTCGGGTGTCAACATTCGGTCCTTGATTTTGGACATCTTAAATTTGAATTCGCGGTAGGCCGTATCTTCCTTGGAATAAGGCTTACAGGCAAGTATGTCCACATCGCTTTCATTGTGGAGTTTGGCGCCTGTCTGGCCAGCAAACAAAAAGGCACGGCCGATTCCCACCGCACCTATGGAGTCAAGTTTGTCCGCGTCATAGAGAATTTTTGCCTCCAGGGTCCGGGGTACCTTTTTCCCTCTAAATCTATGTGTTTCAATACAATGGGAAATTTCATCGATCAGTGTCGGAGCAAAGTCCAGTTTTTCCAGGATATCTCTGCCAAGTTCAGCACCCTTTTCCGCATGGCAGATTTTTCCCTGCTCCCTGGTTTCATATATTCTGCCTATATCATGCAGCAGGGCTGCAGCACTCAACACATCAAGGCGTGCTCCCATCAGCCTGCCTATATGCAGCGCAGTCTTGTGGACACGCTCTGTGTGGTCAGGCCCGTGGCAGCCCCCCAGGCCGTCATGGTAGGGATCCGCAAGTTTACGGAGCTTCTCAGTCAATTCAACCCCGAGAGGACAATCATCTTCTTTAAAACTATCTTTCCTCATATCTTTGCTGTAAAAAGAAGTTTTTTCAGCCAGTCAATGCCAAACCGTAACAGGCTCAGATCATCTTCAAGGATTTCCTCCAGTTCTTCTTGGCTCAGCTTGTTTGTTGTCTGAAATGCAGCAGCAGAAACAATTTCACGGAATTCATCCAGTTTGTATAAAGCCAGCATAAAATTTTCTTTTTGTTCACTGGTGAAACAGACTCTTTGATGCATCTGCTCATGGTGCAGCAGGCTCAAAACCTCATCATTAATAGCATTATAATCACTCAGGCCCTGATTTTCGAACCATTCAGCCACGGTATGGGAATTAGGCTCTCTAAATCCCAGACAGTGTTCCTCACGGACCAGAACGTGAATTTCATGCACCCGGCCTTTTACATCCAGAGTGGCACCCCGGCCGACAGGGTAAGCCCTGCAGGCTCCCGGCCTGCTGTTATATACCCTGCACCCTTTTTCGGAAATAAAAGGACAGCTGGCCTTGCCGTCATCAGCCATTCCGAGATATAAACGCGGAAAGCCTGCGTTTTCGTCCTCTTCCACAACGGCAAAACGGTCTATAAATTCCGCTGCGCTCATCTGCAGTTCTCGGCAGAGGCACAGGACATCATAAGGGGTCAGGATAAGTTCCAGTTCGCGGCAGCAGTCAGTGAAGCAGGCCACCATGGGATGACAGCCGAAAGTAAATCGTTTTTTGCCGCAAAGTCTTGTTACATTGTCCGGGAATTGCATAGCTGAATAATGAACATGATGCCGGGATCAGACCGGCGGATAACGGCCAGATCCCGGCATTTGAGTGTGGTGAAAAATTTAGTCTCTATTTTTATTGCTAGCCCTTTTTCCACAGGCTAAGCACGGGGCTGGCAACAAACACCGAAGAGTAGGTCCCCACAACAAGTCCGACCAGCAGCGCAAAGGAGAAATCATGGATAACCGTACCCCCCAAGAAGAAAAGTGCGATAAGAACCAGACCGGTGGTAAGTGAAGTGACAACAGTTCTGCTCAATACTTCATTAATACTCATATTGATGGTGGCATTTAACGGTTTTGCCTTGGAGGCACTCTGCTCGGCCTTTTTCATATTCTCGCGTATCCTGTCAAAGACCACAACCGAGTCATTGAGGGAATAGCCGGCCAGGGTCAACAGGGCTGTAACGATCAACAGGGTAATCTCGATATTGAACAGCCAGCAGATGCCAAGCACAACAAGGACATCATGAAATGTTGCTATGGCTGCTGCAACCCCGAAGCTTAAGTCAAAGCGCATGGCAAGATAAAGTATAACGCCGAACAATGAGATGGCAATCGCCTGCAGGGCCTTGTTGCGCAGTACTTCACTTATTGAGGAACCGATTGCCTCCTGGCTTTCCATGACAAAGCCTTTTTCTGCCAGATTAGCATTAAAAATTTCCGAGATCTGATCACCAAGATTTGAGGCTTTTTCTTCCGACTTTTTGAGTCGCAC
>JAFDBU010000108.1 GCA_019313095.1 Deltaproteobacteria bacterium
GGAACGGATGGAGGTAACATGGGCCGGCAGATCGATTAGCCTTACTTTGACAGAATACTGGATTTTGCATGAGTTGGTCAAAAGCCCTGGAAACCCGAAGACTCACGGCAAGCTTATGGCGACTGCCCGGACAGTTGTTACGGATAATGCAATAGCCGCTTACATCAGGCGGATACGTGACAAGTTCAAAGAGATTGATCCCGGATTTTCCTGCATCAAGACAGAATACGGCATGGGCTACCGTTGGGTGGATAAAGAATGAAACGTATTTTTACCTTACGGGTCAAGTTGGCCCTCGTCTCGGTTTTGCTCCTTGCAATTCCTACGATTGGTTTCTGGTACGCCTCCCAAATGCAAGCATATCTCATGGCAGCCCAGGAGCAAGCTCTGTCGCTCACTGCTAAAGCTGTGTCAACAATTTTATATGAACGTTCGGATCTTTTCGAAAGCAATATTCTTCAATCTTTTGATGAGCAAAAAGAAATACACGCGTATTTGATTAATAATAAAATATCACTGGATGGCTACACGGATGATTGGCAAGACCTACAAGATCAGGCAAAATACTACGGTTTTGACAATATCCTTGAGAATTACGGCATCGATGAAGAGGCTACGCTGAACTTCAAGCACATCATTGGTATTTACAACAATTACTATTATGTATTGTTCATTGTAAATGATGACAATATCGTCTTTCGTGATCCCAGTTATCCAGGCTTGAACAAAAGCGACCACTTGCAAATTGCTGTGGAGGGCCAATATGAAGGCGGGCATGCCCTTTATTTCTTGTCTCCTTATGGGAGCAGTAAGGTCAATGGGCATCTCATGCGTCAAGATCCGTTGAATTTTGTTCCTGAAAGATATGAGCCAGATATCTTTGGTTACTGGCGTGAAACAGCAGAGGGTTATAACATTGAGATTCGCCTACCTGTTGCTATGGTGAAAAATAACAGGATTTCTTTTGCAATTGCAGACGTTGATGATCCGGTAACCAGAAAACTCAATGTAGTGGTAGGGACAAGTGGCACAAGGCAGTCGTCGGATCTGGCCTTTCTTTTAGCCCGTTCCCCAAAGCTGGAAAGAATTATATCATCGCTACACAGCCCATCTGCCAGAATAAGGATTCTCGATAAGCGCCTTCGACAGAGGGCAAGTGTTGGTCAATACTATGGTGAACCTGACAAATTCCAGATCAAGGAACAAGATAACTTTTCCTTGAAAAATATTCTAAAGCCACTCTACGCTTTTTTCTCAGACAGATATAAAGAGGAGCGTTCTCAGAATCCCCAATATTTATCACAAATTGAGGACCAGGATCTGAAAAAAATATTGCGTGGGAGAAAACCGTTTACCCTGCGTCGTTCTCTCCAAGGCTCGGACGCAGAGTTGCTGATTGCCGGGGAGCCCATTAAATATGACAATGAAGTCAAGGGGACGGTTCTGGTTGAGCAGGCAACAAACAATATTCTCAGCGAAAAAAACAAGATAATCGAAAAAACCATAAATATTTCCGTATTAATTTTTCTTTTGGGCGGGATCGTGCTCATTGGATTTGCATCACGTCTTTCAAGCAGGATCAGTCAACTAGCAACACAAACCGAAAGTGCAATTGGAAAAGATGGACGAATAAAAAACAATTTCGAGGTTTCAAGTGTGGAGGACGAACTAGGTGACCTATCCCGCAGATTTGGTGAGATGCTTAAAAAGCTAAAAGAATACAGTACATACAAGGAGAAGATGGCTGACAACCTGGAACATGAAATACGAACACCGATTGCTGGTATAAGTGCCGCCCTCGCTAACCTCGAAAATAAGATTGCAAATGATGGCACTGACGTAAAAAATCACCTCTCTGGCATAAAGGAGAATGTCAAACGTATCGAGTCGATGATGACCGATATTCGGGAGGCGGCGTCGCTGTCCGACGCCTTGAAACAGGGTGAAAAAACAGATTTTGACCTGAAGAACGCTCTGGATATCTGGGTAAAAGACGAATATAGGCAGACATTTCCAGTAAACAGTTTCGAGCTGAAAATCCCGGACCAGTCAATGCCCTTTTATGGTGACCCAAACCGTATCAAGCAGATGCTTGACAAGCTCATTGAGAACGCAATGGATTTCACCGCTGCTGAAAACCCGATAACAATCGTACTTAGACAGAAAAATCGGCAAGCCCTTATCAGAATATCCAATACAGGACCGAAACTTCCAGCAAAACTACAGGGCCAGATTTTTGATTCCATGGTTTCAATACGCGAGAAATCAGACAAAAAAACCCACTTGGGCCTAGGGCTTTATGTGGCAAGGGAAATAGCAGAGTTTCACGGAGGCTTTATTGAGGCTGCAAATAGTGAAGATGGAGTAAACGGGGTTACCTTTACAGTGAAAATTCCACTTTGATTTAATATTTTTTTATTGCCAGGCCAAATTTTCAAATGAAGTGTATTCCTTCAGAAACGTTAACCTAACTGAGCCTGTCGGGCCATTACGCTGCTTGCCAATTATTAGTTCGCTTATTCCCCTCTTTGGAAAATTGGGATCGGGATTTTCTATCTCTTCACGATGTATAAAGCAGACTACATCGGCATCCTGCTCGATTGCCCCGGAATCTCTCAGGTCAGACAGTTGGGGTCGCTTATTATTTTTCCTGGTTTCCA
This sequence comes from Deltaproteobacteria bacterium, assembly GCA_019313095.1. Taxonomy (GTDB): domain Bacteria; phylum Desulfobacterota; class Desulfobulbia; order Desulfobulbales; family BM004; genus BM004. The sequence continues at coordinate 2,661 of JAFDBU010000108.1, forward strand.
TCGCTCTATTGAGCTGTGATAGGGCAATTACAGGTACATCTATTTCCTTGGCCAGGGCCTTTAAGGAACGGGAGATTTCACTTACCTCCTGTTCACGGGTCTGCACGTGCTGGGGACCGCGCATGAGTTGTAGATAGTCTACAATCACCAAGCCAATATTATGCTCTATCTTCATTCGTCTTGCCTTTGCCCTAAGCTCCAGAATTGAAATAGCAGGGGTTTCATCAATGTATATAGGCGCACTTTCCAACATATTGATAGCTCTTACTAATCGCGCCCAATCACTTTCGCTATTCAACTGGCCGGAGCGAACTTTCCGTAAGTCAACATGGCCGACTGAGCATAACATGCGCATGGCTAGCTCATTGCCTGACATTTCTAAGCTAAACACACCAACAGGGATTTTAGATTTAATTGCTGCATTCTGGGCAATATTCATGGCTAGGGCGGTTTTTCCCATGCTTGGCCGTGCTGCTATGATGATCAGGTTTGCAGGCTGCAGCCCGGCGGTCAGGGCATCAAAGCTCTCAAAGCCGGTTGGAACACCCGTTATCGGATCATTGTTTTTTGATAGTTCCTCTACTTTTTCAATAGATATTTTAACAAATTCATTAACTGACTTATAAGCGCTTTGACTCCGGGAATTGGAGATCGCAAAAATGGCAGACTCCGCTTCGTCGAGAATATTACTTACATTGCCTTGTTTTTCATAGCATCCGGCATTTATTTTTGAAGACGCAGAGATAAGCTGTCTCAATATGGATTTCTCTAAAATGATATTGATATAATGCGAGGTGTTGGAAGGCATTGGAACAATATCGGTGAAAGAAGCCACATAAGCTAAACCACCCACATCTTCCAATTTGTTAGAATCACGGAGTGCGTTGGTTACGGCAATAATATCCTGGGGCTGGGACCTGTTAAATAAAGTCACCATCGTTTTATAAATTATCCTGTGTGCTTCGTGATAAAAATCATCTGGCTCCAGCTTCTCAATGATTTCAAGAATGCTCTTTGATTCCAGGAGAATGGAGCCGAGTATACATTTCTCTGCTTCAATGTTCTGAGGGGGTAGGTTGTAGGCTTCTGCGGCAATGCTATTTTTTTTAGACTTGGATTTACTGACCATAGTATTATCTGAAAAGTAATAGTTATTTCAATTTGTTCGATAATTGCGAACACTCCGGATAAAAAAATATCTGATTAGTTGTGTGCTTCAGATGTAGCTTGTTTAAATCTGCCCCAGCCCATGCTATTGCTGGTCAGATTCTTGACCAGGCCGAGTTCTTGAAGCCTTATGATCATGCTCTGCTTGGACACATTGGAGAAATTGCCGGCAGTTCTTACGATATCGGCGATTAAATGCCAGTTCTCTACACAGGTATCAAATGATTTAAAATCTGGTAAATCTAAAGTCTTGAAAGTCTTCTTTACGTTGCAGATCATCATAGTGCCACTCTCGATGTAAAAAGCCCTGCTCCACGCCCCACGGACCATCTCCTCGGGCATAAGAAGGCATCCGGCAAAGTAATCAGCCTGCCACTCGACAGGGAGCTTACCAGTTCTTCCCGTTCTGCATAAGACCGCTCCCTCTTTTCCGGCAGTGCGGCCAGCTACTTCAACATGTCTGCGATGCAGACACCAATGACCAACTTCATGAGCACAAGTAAAGATCAACCGCCCTTCATTCCTGTCATTTAAAAGAGACTCGCTGATAGCTATTATTCTGTTTTTGACGTAAAGAGCACCAAAAACATTGTCCAACCCATACTTCTGAGAAAAATCCACATAATGCAGGTCCAGATCAAGGTAGCGCTCAATAATGTCCTCTACAGGAATTGGAGGTGAAAGAGTTTGCCCGGTAAGGTCTTCATATCCAATCAACAATTCTGTTGCCACTTGGTTAATAGTATCCTTGGCCAGCCAAGGGATATTCAGACTCATTTCTCCTCCTCCTCCTTCTTACCCAAGGCAATTTCTGCCAACTGTTCCAGTTTCTGCCAATCTTTCTTATTAAATCCATATTCCTGGGCTTTTCGTAAGAAGTCAGCCGCCTCAGGTTGATGGGCAACATATTCAGTAAGCTGGGGGTCCA
>JAFDBU010000109.1 GCA_019313095.1 Deltaproteobacteria bacterium
AAGCCATAAATATCTTTAAAGAAAATGTCATGCATGCAACAAAAGAACAGAAGGGTTTCAGTGGCATGCATCTTTTAACAGATCCAGACACCAGCAAATTTATTTCAATCACTATTTGGGAAACTGAAAATGATATGAATGCCGGTGAATCAAGTGGATACCTACAGGAGCAATTAAATAAAATTGCCGCTTTGTTCGTTGGTCCGCCTACAATTCAGTATTATGTCGTTTCTAATTAAATAAAAAGTCACAGTGGCAATAGGGTGACAAGAAATCTTGATATTTACTTTTCGCTTTTAATTATTAAAACTGTAACGGCGCCCAGCATGAATTGATTGTTTTACTTGCTTACAGTCCATAACATCCTATCAGGACTTTGCAGCGGGTTAAGAGGATTTTTTCCGTCACGAAATTCGTCGATCATTGAAGCACGGCTGCTTAATTTAGAAACAACAAGACCATTCTTCATTACTATTAAAGCCATAAAATTCCAACCGAAGATAGTAGTTTTGCGTCTTAAATTGAACAGATCAAGAAATACGTTGCAATGGCGCTGGGCAAGATATTTTTTGGTTATCGACTGATCGTGCAGGAAGCGTTTCATAATGTCGAGATAGTTAAGAATCTTTATATTGGATGTCACCTGAGGGGTGAAACCAAGCTCCTGCAAATCATTTCTCCGGGTTTGATCAGGGGTTATCTTATCAAAGGCTTCTGCTGTTTCATCAAATGTACTCCAGAGAGTGACGATTATCTCTTTCTGGTGGGGGAGCAGAGAGGTTGTCGAGCATCCTGAAAGCATTGATGCCAGGGTGAACATGAGTGTTGAGATGCATTACCTGCTAATAAAAGAGGGTCCAGTTCCACTGGGATTGTATGATAATTTTTTGTCAAAGGCTGTCAGCATAATGTGTTGTGGGGGCTAGTGATATGAGTTTTCTTAAAGTGGAAAAACATATTTCCCAACCTGTCTTCCAGCGAATAACAATTACAAATAAATTTTCTGTTTACAGTCTCATTATCCTGCACCTATAAGTTCCTGTTCTTTGCGGCACCACTGTAAAGGATGTCATCGATGTTTAACTGCAGCCACTGTTTATCCCACCATTCCAATGGTGTTACAAAAATACCGTTGACCAAGATGCTGAAATGCAGATGATCACCGCCGGCCATACCTGTTGAGCCGCTTAAACCGATAACAGCTCCTTTATCTTTTATTTCGTCTACAGCAGCAACAATTTCACTCAAGTGCGAGTAGAGACTGAAGACTCCCTGGCCGTGGTCAAGAATAATGGTGTTGCCGTAAATGCCAAGATAATCAGCAAAAGCTACCCTGCCGCGGTTGGCAGCTTTTATCTCTGCCCGTTGGGTTGATGCCAGGTCGATTCCCAAATGAACCTGCTGATCGATTTCAGTGTTATTGTAAAAATAGGTGCGGTGGTCAGCAAAACCTGCCATGCGGCTGCCAGCCATTCTGCCGAACTGACCCTGCCAGAATCGGGCAGGAGATGGTTTGGTACAGATCTGGACTATTGATTCGTAGTTTTCTGCCCGCACTTTATTGTTGACATAAACGAACTGTTCGACCAGGGAACCGGTGAGCTGGGGATACTCATGGGCAAATTCAGGGATTTTCACATTGAGAAAATTATCGCTTACATTAATACTGTCACGCTTAAATTCTTTCTTTTTCAGGATCATGCCGAAAGCTGCATTACCCGTATTGCCTGCCGGGTCAGTTGCGCTTACAACTGCCTCTTCAATCTTTTCGGCATCATAGTTGAGGCCGAAATAAACGATATAGCGTCCATCTTCTCCATCGGTGACAGGAAAACCGGGGTTAAAATGACCGTTGACAGTCAAGCCGTGTTTATCGATAGAATCATCAATTTTGTAAACTACTATGCCGCTGCCGCCGGGACTCACATAGCGGGTTGAATGGAGGATGGAGATTTTCGGAGGATGTGTATCCATTATGACCGGGTAATTGGCGGATGTTTCATTGCCAGCCATCCAGTTCCAGAAGGAGAAATCCCTTACAGTTACCTTCAGTTCGGCCTGACCGTCTGAAAATCCCAGAGCACCGCTTTCCAGGGTAACGGTTTCCTCAAGTTTCTTGGGGCCGTTATGCCCAAAAAATCCCTGCCGGGAGAATTCTTTCTTATAAACCTCTGCACTTTTGTCGCCCTGGCTCAGAACAATTTCAACCAGGCTGATACCGCTGCGTGAATCTGAAACGGTGAACTTAACCTCCTTGCTCAGGCCGATGGTTGAGATATCGCCAGAAAAGCTTATCTGGGGTTTTTCGCGTTCGTAATATTTAAAGAAAACGATTGCACCTGCTGCAATGAGCGCCAGGAAAAACACTGATATGATCATTGACTTGGCGGACTTCTTTCCGGTCACTTTTTCAAAACTGTCAGACATTTCTCTTTCCTATACTGGTTGATTTTTAGTAAAACATTCAGGTATTACGGTTTTTCCCAAATAATTTCATATTTTTCTAGGTACATGTCATTATCAGCCACAATAATGAAACGCTTCCCGGTCTCCTTTTCCAGGTTGTCTGTATGCAGGGTTTCATCCTTGAGCATAAGATCGGCAACACTTGGGTGTACCTTTATAGTGACGGTGGACCCAGCCATTTTACGGCCTTCATGCGAAAGTTTTCGGAAAATTTCATAACAGACTGAACGCCTCGACTTGAGCAACCCGTCACCTCCGCAATACATGCACGGTTCACACATCATCTGTGAAAGATTCTCCCGGTCCCTTTTTCGGGTCATCTGTACAAGGCCGAATTCAGAGACTTTCAGTATATTTGCCCTGCTCTTGTCTTTTTTAACAGCCTCCTGCAGGGCATTGAAAACATCCTCACGGTGAGATTCCTGTTCCATATCGATAAAATCGATAATAATAATGCCACCAATGTTCCGGAGCCTGAGCTGGTAGGCAATCTCTTTTACGGCTTCCATATTGGTTTTGAAGATCGTTTCTTCAAGGTCTTTTCTGCCGACAAACCGGCCGGTATTGACATCAACAACCGTCAACGCTTCGGTGGTTTCGATAATGATGTATCCCCCGGAGCGCAGCCACACTTTTTTCTCCAGGGCCCGACTGATTTCAACTTCAATCCCATAAGCGTCCATCAGGGGGATTTCATTTTCATAAAGGGAGATCCTGTTGCGCAGCTGTGGTACGAATGTCTCCACGAAATTACAGACCCTTTTATAAGTTTCCCGGTCATCAACTATAACCCTTTGGATGTCGGGAGTAAAAAGATCACGAACTGCTCTCTGGGTAATATCCAGATCCTCATAAACCATGTTCGGTACAGACGCTTTAGTCGCCCGATCTTTAATTTCACCCCAAAGATGGAGAAGAAATTCCATGTCGGCTTCAAGGTCTTCTCGTGAGGCACTTTCTGCCACGGTTCGGACGATAAAACCGGCATCCTGGGGCCGCAGGTTTTCAATTTCCTCCCGCAGCCTCTGCCGATCCTCATCATCTTCGACCTTTCGGGAGATGCCGATATGATCTGTCATGGGCATGTAAACAAGATTACGGCAGGGAAGGGTTATATTACAGGTAAGTCTTGCCCCCTTGGTGCCTAACGGCTCTTTGCAGATCTGTACCATGACCTCCTGGCCTTCGGTCAACAGGTCTTCAATATTTACCTGGGTTGCAGGCCCTTCCGTGAGTAGTTCTGGAGTTTCACAGCAGCTCTGACAGGCGTTGTTCATCATGCGGTCTTCAAAATGTCTATTGTCAGTTCTGACATCATCAACATAAAGAAAACCGGTACGCTCAAGTCCAAGGTCGATAAAGGCCGCTTGCATTCCTGGTAGCACACGAACCACACGACCCTGGTAGATATTGCCTACCAGTCCTTTTTCGACCGGCCTTTCCTGGTAAAATTCTACCAGATTGCCATGTTCTATGAGCGCGATACGAATTTCATAGGGATTTGCATTAATGAGAAGATAGTTATACATGGATTCATAAACATATTTATTATTATAGTTTTAAAATTCATTTGCTGATGTTTGTAAGCGTGAAATTTTTGTTGAATAGTTTAATCTGACATTTTTCCAACATAAACAGATTTTAGAAAGAAATGTCAAATATTTCGTTTTTATTCGGGTCAGATCGATAGTACGTTTATACAAAAAATGAACGAAATTAAAAATGGAAAAACCTGTCAGTATTATTATTCCTACATATAATCGGAAAAAGCTGCTGCAGAAAGCTGTAAATTCTGTCCTGGCTCAGAATTATCCGTGTTTTGAGCTTATAATTGTTGATGATGGTTCACAGGATAATACATCAGATCTGTTTGAAAACTGTGACCCCAAACTAGTATACGTTTATCAGGAAAACAAAGGCCCTGCGGCTGCCAGAAACAGAGGTATAAAAGCAGCACGATATGATCTTATCGCGTTTCTTGATTCTGATGACCGGTATGCGCAAAATAAACTGAAAATACAGGCAGAGGCAATGCAGGAAGAACCAGCTTACCTTATTTCCCACACCCAGGAAATATGGTATCGCCATGGCCGTCTTTTGAGCCAGAAAAAAAAACACAGAAAGTACAACGGAAACATTTTCAGGCAGAGTCTGCAGCTTTGCGCTGTAGGCATGTCCACAGTTATGCTGCGTCGGGAGATATTTGACCGCTACGGTTTTTTTGATGAAGAGTACCCATGCTGTGAGGATTATGAGTTCTGGCTGCGACTCAGCGCGGAGCAGGAATTTTTGCTGGTTGACGAGCCTCTGACATTGAAGGATGGGGGCAGGAACGATCAGATATCTGCAATTTACAGAGTGGACATGGATAAATTCCGTATTCAGGCGATAATGAAAATGCTTAAAGCGGCAGGATTGACTGTGGAGCAAAAAGAGGCTGCTATGGTAGAACTAGCTCAAAAATGCAAAATATATGGCAGGGGATGCATCAAACATGGCAGGTTTGAGGAAGGTGAATATTATCT
>JAFDBU010000110.1 GCA_019313095.1 Deltaproteobacteria bacterium
GAGGTCAAAGGGGTCTTCTCCTCTTCAGGAAAGGATTTATGCGCTGGCGGAATTTGTTCTTCAATTTTTTCAGATACTACAGCTAAAGCTACTGGTTTTATTTGTTCGGGTCTGCCGGCTTGGCTGTTTTCAGTAATACCCTTTACTGCCAGATCTGTCTTTCCCGGGATTTCTTCACGACTTGATTCCGAACCGTGTCCCGTCACATCTTCTATCGGCTTTGGAACGGCTATAGTTTGTGAGGGTGGGAGATCCCGGCCGGGAGAGGCTGGTTTTTTGATCTGTATAACTGTTTTGCAGCCAGGGCATTTACATTTAACTGCCGTGGATGTAATTTTATCCGGGTCGAATTTAAGTTTTGCCTCACAATTAGGGCAAATTATTTTTTTTATCGTTGCCATTTGCAGTTTCAAGTTTTCCAGGATATAGACAAAAAATACTATTCCTAACAAAATATAATACCCGAAGAATGAATTTTTTAAAAGAGAATTGAGACGTTCTTTAATATTAAGCGTTATCTATTCTGCAATGAGGTATTACTTAAAGTGCTAAGGGTTATCAAGTGACAGTTCAATCCAGCATGATGATCATGTTTTTTCCCTGATGCTCGGCAGTTGTAACCGGAGAGGTTAAATCATAACATTGTTCTTAAAATAATAGCTCACTGTCTTTAATTTCTTGTTTAAAGTGAGGGAGTCTATGATAAAATCTGATTTTTGACCATCAAACAAGCGGTGGTTCGTAATTGCCAAGCCGGTTATAGTAAGAGTTATGATAAGCTGACGCTGATTTTGTGCACGGCCTATAAATATGAAGTAAAAATTACGCATGTCCATCGATTTAACCGGCATGAAACATGAAAAGGATAATTTCTGCGGCACAGCTGCTTTGTGCAGGTTATCATACGAATGATTAAAGACACCGCCGAGTTTTATACAGGTAGATTGAAATGAAGATTTTTCTGCACGGGCTTGAGAGCAGCAGTCAGGGAGCAAAGGCACAATTTTTGCGGCATCTTTATCCAGATATGGCAATCCCGGATTTCATCGGCAGTCTAACGGAGCGCATGACAGTGTTGCATGATATCCTGGACGGGCGGCATGATATCATACTTATAGGATCAAGCTTTGGGGGATTGATGGCCACAATCTTTGCCATGGAAAACCCCGGTGCTGTTGAACGGCTTATACTCCTGGCCCCGGCCCTGAATTTTCAGGAATTTTCCCATTACTCTATTAAACCTTTGGACATCCCGGCCAGGATGATCATTGGGAGGAGGGACACAGTTACACCCCCGGCAATAGTTGTGCCGCTGGCACAAAAGATATTTAAAGCTTTCCGATATGATGCAGTGGATGATGACCACCTGCTGGCCAGAACCTTCAGGGATCTTGAATGGCAAACCATGTTAAGCGGTCAGAAAATCATAATCTCACCTGAAGAAAAATTAGCGTGAGCTGATAATTACGTATAGAAGAATACTTGGATTGTCCTTCATGAACGATTTTGACTTCGATGCACCCATAGACCGCCACCAAACTGCAAGCCTTAAGTGGGACAAGTACGGAGACAGGGACATCCTGCCCCTGTGGGTTGCCGATATGGATTTCAGGTCGTCACCGGCAGTTGTTCAGGCATTGGAGAAAAGGGTGGAACACGGAGTCTTCGGTTATGGTGTACCTCCAAGGAAGATTACTGGAATAATCTGTGAAATGCTGGCCAGAAGATACAGCTGGCAAGTAGAAGCGGAACATCTCGTCTGGCTGCCCGGTCTAGTTTGCGGCCTTAACCTTGCCTGCAGGGCTGTGGGTAGAGAACAGGACGAGGTCGTGACCCTGGTGCCCATTTATCCGCCATTTTTGACAGCACCCGGAAATTCGGGCCGCCGGCTTGTTACCGTACCCCTTGCAGTTGAAAATAACAGATGGATAATAGATTTTGAGGTGCTGGAAAAGAGTATAACACCGAAAACCAGGTTGCTGTTATTTTGCAATCCGCACAATCCGGTAGGACGGGTTTTCAGCCGCAAAGAAATCGGCAGGCTAGTATCGCTTTGCCTCAGTCACAAAATAACTATCTGTTCCGATGAAATACACTGCGATCTGATCCTTGACGCTGATAAGAAGCATTTCCCTACGGCAACCTTAAGTTCTGAGGCTGCGGCCTGCACCATTACGCTGATGGCGCCCAGTAAAACTTTTAATATCCCAGGCCTCGGCTGTTCCTTTGCGGTGATTGGCAACCGGCAGCTGAGGCAAAAGTTTGTTCGGGCTATGACCGGTATTGTGCCAGATGTGAATATTTTCGGTTACACGGCAGCCGAGGCGGCATATCGGGACGGCTGGCAATGGCTGGAAGCCCTGTTAGATTATTTACGTCAGAACAGGAAGATTGTTGAAGAGACAATTGCTGCAACGGCCGGTCTGCACATGTGTCCTGTTGAGGCAACATATCTCGCCTGGATAGATGCCCGCAGGATAGACCCAGTATCTCCGGGCCTCTTTTTCGAAACATACGGTATTGGCCTGTCCGAGGGCAGCGAGTTCGGCACTCCGGGTTTTGTACGTTTGAATTTCGGTTGCCGGCGTGCTCTTCTGCATGAGGCCCTGAAAAGAATGGAAAAAGCTGTAAAAGCTAAGCAAGAACTTTCATAAAGAATGACTGAATAAAAGAGTGATATAGTCATGTGGCGTCAAATAATTACCATGTCTACCTCACACCGTGAAGAGTTGGTGGACATAACCCCCTTGGTCGAAGAAATTGTTTCACAACAGAAAATAGAGAACGGTTTGATTGTCCTGTATGTCCAGGGGGCTACCGCAGCCCTGATGATCCAGGAGAACTGGGATGAGAGTGTCCAGACGGATGTGGTCAACCTGCTGCGTAAACTTATTCCCAGGGGTGTCTGGCTGCATGACCGCCAGGATGGCAATGGAGATTCGCATCTGAAGGCCGGCCTGGTTGGTCCATCCGAGTCTATACCGATAATAGAAGGCAGGCTGGGGCTTTCCCGCTGGCAGAATATCTTTCTTTGTGAATTCGACGGTCCCCGCTCGGCCCGCCAGGTGGTGTGCACAATCCTTGGGGATGAGTAAAAAACTTTCAGCTGTCACCTTCATGCGAATTACTGGACGCTGGATGCAGAAAGCCCAAAAAAGCGGGCCGAAGGTCCGGAGACCAACGACCCGCTTTCGAGGGGAAGCATGAAGAAATAGAGATGTTTCCTATTTTTCCGATATATCAAATGAACCGTCAGAGCCGACCTGGACGACGGCATCCAGATACCTTGCCTTATAACCGTTATCCATCAGGGTCTTGAGGGCCATACCTGCCAGAATCCCGGTGTTGCAGTGAATAATGTACTCCTTGTCCTTGGAGAGATCCCCCAGTCTTGCTGAAAGCTGATTCTGCGGGATGTTGACAGCGCCGGGAATAATGCCCTCGGAGCCGCTGTCACGGACATCAAGTATGACTTTGTCGGAAGGCTTTGCTGTTGCTATCTGCTGGAACTCGTCAACTGTGATCTGTCCTGGTTTCAGTTTCTTGACATAGACAATCTCGCTGTCTGGTTCGCCGGGAAAGAATTTGCCGTCCCAAGCCTTAGCGCCACCATCGAGCACAGTAGCATTCTTGTAGCCCCAGCCGCGGACAAGGGCAAAAGTCTCCGCCGAAGCCTGGTCGTCATTGTAGAGAATGACAGGTGCGGATTTATCTGCCGGGAATCTCTCCTTTGCAGCTGCAAGCTGATCCGCCGGGATGGAAACCGCGCCTTTGATATGGCCGGCTTTGGCAACCGCCCCGTCGCGGAGATCGATAAGAACGTAGGAATCATCCTCAAAAATCATTTTTTTGAGGCCGTTCCTGGGCAAGACAACTACACCCTTGGCTTTTTTCCAGCCGGGAAGACCTGAAGAGAGAACCCTGACATTATTGTAACCGAGTTTTACTGCCTCACGGGCAGAAAAGGGGCTCATGGTTCAGGTAGGGCCTCCGCAATAAAAAACGATCAGGCTATCTTTGTTGTTAGGAAGGACTGTCGAGCAGTTTTCCTCAAAGCTGTCAAAGGGAAGCGAAATTGCGGTTGGTATATGGCCGGTTAAGAAAGCTCCTGTTGGTCTTGCATCAACCAGGGTATACTTGCCCTGTTCCGGTCCCATGGCAACCAGGTTCACCACCTCGTCATTGGTGATCTTCTGCTCCTCCGGGATCTTGTACGGCTGCTTAACCCTTATTTCAGAGGCCAGAGGTTTTTCCTCTCCACCTGAGTAACTTACGAGAATTTCCTTCCCCTGCGGAAGTTGCTTGAGAGCTTCAGCACCAGAGGTTTTATCACCATCTATAATAGAGGTTTTATCGTCATATTTTACTATCCAGACCAGTTTGCCGGCACTCACCTGCAGGGTTTTGAACTCTGGGGATACCTTGCCCAGATTGCCCCGAACAGCATCCGGCTGTGCAGTGTGGCATTTCTGGCATGGTCCTCCAACTGACGGCTTACCTGCTTCAGAAACCCCGGTAATACCGAAAGTAGCCACAACAATGGCTGCCAGCAGCAGAGATGTTTTGTTTTTGAAAACCATTTTTTCCTCCTCGCAACTAAAATTTTAACAAAATGGGACGCGTTGACAATCAAGTGCCATTAACATAAGCAAGAGATGTGCCAGTTAACCAATTAAGATTTTTTTCGGTTGAGGCTGAGAACGGGAGCAGGGGAGAAATATAAGGTTTTGAAAAACTAAATAATTGATATTATTGAAAATAAATATTGTCAGCAGGAAAAAATCGTGCTCCATAAGATCCATATATTTTTCTTTTTGTCTGGAATCTTATTGATGTTGTGATCTGTGTTAAGCCAA
>JAFDBU010000111.1 GCA_019313095.1 Deltaproteobacteria bacterium
CAAGAAGGCCGGCGATCTCTATGATAAATTCGTCGGTTTTGTTGAAGCACTGGATGAGGTAGGCCAGAAGATCGACAAGGCCAGGGAATCCTATCATACTGCCCGTAATCGACTAACAGACGGCAGGGGCAATCTGATCCGGCGGTCACTTGAATTGCGGCAACTGGGAGTCAAGGCTCAGAAGGAACTCCCGGAAGGACTTCTGGGCCAGGCCCTTGAAGAGGAATAGGAGCAGGTTTTGCATCGGGGGAAATTAGATGATACACACTGAAGGGGCCGGCCCCGTCCTGATAGTTGAAGATGACAGAAATACTTCAGCCCTGATAAAGACTTACCTCGAGAAGGAGGGGTTTAGGACAATTCAGGCATATGACGGGCAAGAGGCCTTGAAAATAATCAAGAATTCCGAGCCGGGGTTTGTCATTCTAGATATCATGCTGCCGGAAATTGATGGCTGGGAGGTTTGCCGCAGGCTGCGGAGTTTCTCCGATGTCCCTGTTTTGATGCTGACAGCGAGAGAGGAGGAAATCGACCGGGTCCTCGGTTTAACCCTGGGGGCAGATGATTATGTGGTAAAACCTTTCAGTCCCAGGGAGCTGCTGGAACGGGTCAGGGCCATTCTGCGCCGGGCCAGGCCGGTACAAGCAGAAAAAAGCAAAATTTTTTCACAGGCAGGGCTGGTCCTAGATGCGGAGAAGCTCAAGGTTACCCTGCACGGCAAGACGCTTTCTCTCACCTCTTTTGAATACAAACTGCTGTATACCCTGATGCGCTCCCCGGGAAGGGTATTCAGCCGTTCAGAATTACTCGATAAATTCTATCAACACGGAGAAGTGGTTGTCGATCGGGTTATTGATGTGCACATCGGCAAGCTCAGGCAGAAGATCGAGCAGGATCCAGCAGAGCCCCAATATATTGAGACAGTCCGCGGTTTTGGCTACAGATTCAGCGAAAATGTTACGGGAAAGAGACCATGAAACAGCGGTTGCTCTGGAAATTGCTCCTGATCAATATCGTGCCGGTGATCGGGATCATCATCCTGGTGGTGTGGCTGGCTATCGATCAACTGGCAGCAGGCTACTTCATGGCGCTCATGGACAAATACGAGGTGTCGCCAAATGACATCCATCAGATGTTCCTGACTGCTGTCCATCGCTACCTGCTATGGGCAACGGTGGCAGCACTTGCCCTGGCATTTCTGATAAGTTATTTTCTCATCCGCAGGGTTCTGCAGCCTCTGTCTCAGATGCATACCATAACAAGAGAGGTTGCGGCCGGGAATTTTTCAGCCCGCGTGGATGTTATCTCACAGGATGAGGTCGGAGAACTGGGCGTCGCCTTCAACCGCATGGCTGACAGTCTGGAACAGGTTGAACAGCTGCGGAAGACCATGGTTGCAGATGTGGCCCATGAACTGCGGACACCGCTGACAAACTTGCGGGGCTATCTTGAGGCCTTGAATGACAGGGTGCTGCCCCCTTCTCAGGAAACCTTCACTATGCTGCAGCAGGAAATAATGCGGCTGGTCAGCCTAGTGGAAAATCTGCAGCAGCTGGCCCGGGCCGATGCTGCCCGGGTCTATCTGAAGCGCGAGAAACTTTCACTTGCTGAGATCGTCGATCAGATACTTTCCCTTTACCGCCTCCCTTTCCAGGAGAAAAATATTTCAGTAGAAAAAAGCATTGGTCCCGGGGCTGAATTTGTCATGGCTGATAGGGATAAACTGCTTCAGGCCATACGAAATCTGGTGGAAAATGGTTGGAAATATACACCGGATAACGGCAGGATTGCTATCAGTACCCAGCCTGATCGGGGCGCGGTCAAATTTTCCATCGTTAACAGCGGGCCCGGTATACCGGAGCCTGATCTGCCTTTTATTTTTGAACGGTTTTTCCGAGCCGACAGGTCAAGGTCACGGGATGGCGGCGGCGCGGGTATCGGCCTGGCCATTGTCAGGGAATTGATTGAAGCCCACGGCGGGAAAGTGGGAGCCGAGAGCCGAGGCGGGGAAACGCTGGTCTGGTTTTCTCTGCCTGCCTGATGCATCCGCATTCCAGCTTTACCGAAACTTTGCCTTTGCTTTATTCCTCCTTTACAGCTTCGAATTACAATTATTCCCAGGACAGAAAACTTTATCTGCAACTGAACCAAGCCTGGGAGGGGTGAAAAATAAAAAGAACACCTGTGACCATAGCAGTACTGATCGGGATGTCTGCAGCGACACATCTTATCAGCTGCGCCGTGCAAAACATGATCTGAAAATTTCAGACAGAAAAGGAGAGAGAATGAGATGGCAAGTATTTATTCTGCTTGTGCTGCTTATCACGCTGCTTAATGTGCAAGTGTTCAGCAGTCAAGCCTCTGAGCAATCTATTGATAGTGCAACGTTTATTGTGAGTTGATACGATGTAGGAAAGGCAGCCCTGGCAGGGCAGCCGGGAATTACCTCAGTCGCAAACGGCTGGCTTGACGGGAAAGAGATCAATCAAGTTTCATATGACCCCAAGAGGATAACTGTCAAAAAAATAAAAAAATTTTCATGGAGTCAAATATTTACATAAAAACAGTCGTCGGGCCGGAATAAAACAATGAAAGCGTTCCGCCATCTTCAGGTCGTCAGGACCCGGTATATTTCAGGCAGTCTTAGTGGCAGTTTACGCACCTCATCCACAAAGATATAGTTCACTTCACCGTACATGTGTCCAATATAGTCATGGGCTTTTTTATCAATGGTAATACAAAAAGGATGGATACCTGCGGCTTTAGCCTCGATCAGGGCATGGCGGGTATCTTCAATGGCATATTCTCCCTTGTAGTCATCATAATCTTCAGGCTTGCCGTCTGAAAGTGTGACAAGCAGCCTTATCTTTGCTTCAACATCCTGCAGCAGCCTGATGGCATGGCGCAGCGGCGGCCCCATGCGGGTATACTCCTGGGGCCCGATGGCAGCTATGCGTTCCTTTACCTGCTGATTGTAAGGTTCAGCAAAATCTTTGACATGATAGAAATCCGTCCGCAGCCGCCGCATGCCTGAAAAGCCGTAAATGGCAAAACGGTCGCCCAGCACGTGGAGGGCCTCTCCCATGAGTATGAGCGCCTCCTTCAGGGCCTGATTGATCCAGCCTTCGGTGGAGGATGACATATCGACCAGGAAGAGGACGGCAATATCCCGTTCATCACGCTGCAAACGGATAAACAACCGTTCGGAGGCAGCCTTGCCGGCCCGGGTATCTGCAATGGAGTCGATCAGGGCATCAAGATCAATGTCATCGCCGAACCGCTGGCGCTTTATAAAGCGCTCTTTGCTGCGTAGCATTTCAAACTGCTTTTTAAGCTGGCGCAGTAATCCCTGGTATTTATCGAAAGTCGTGTCAATAAATGTGCCCTTTACCGGCTGCACTTTTTTTTCAAGGAGCAGGCACCAGTCTTTTCTGAAACCGTTACGTCTGAAATCCCATTCGTCATAGGTTAACGGTGCAACAAGGCATTCCCCGGCCGAATTGGGTGGAGACTGAAAGGGGAGAGGACCTTGGCCGGCAATGCCCTGGGCGGCTGAAATATAGTCAGCGGGAATGTGACCAAGGTCGGCGACAATTTCCTCGGCAAGATTCCGCAGCGGTTGCGGCAAATCCGCAGCAGGACCCTACAGGGTCAGAAACCGGGCGGCATCCTGTTTTTCCGGGGCAATATTATTC
>JAFDBU010000112.1 GCA_019313095.1 Deltaproteobacteria bacterium
CCGGGGCGGTCATGCGGCCCGACCCCATGAAACCATCGACGCCATAGTAGTTGCCAGTCTTCTTGTCATGAGCATCCAAACCCTTGTTTCGCGAGAGATAAATCCTTCATATCCGACAGTTGTGAGTGTGGGACGTTTCAGCGGCGGCTCGGCTTATAACGTCATAGCCGAAGAGGCAATACTCGAAGGTACTATCCGTGCCACCCACCCCGAAATCAGGGCCCAGATCATTGACGGCTTGGAACGAATGGTAAAGGCCATGGACGGACTCTACAATGCCAAGACAACCATACATTTTCGTGACGGGCTGCCGCCTGTTATAAATCATCCGGTTGCAGCAAAAATTGCCAGAAACGCTGCCAAAAAGATTGTGGGCAAAGAAGGTGTTGCCAAACAGCATCATCCGAGTCTTGGTGGGGAGGATTTCGCCTATTATCTGCAGAAGGTACCCGGCTGCCTTGTACGTTTTGGAGCCGGACACCCCGAACTGCCCAATATTCCGGCCCATAGTCCTTATTTTGATTTTGATGAAGGGGTATTGCCTATAGGCGCCGCATTCCTGGCCCAGGTTGCCTGGCAATCCCTGCAGCAGAAAGATTTTTTTGCTGTTTAAGCTGTCAATCTGATCTCTGCAGTGAAACAGACAGGCGAGAAAAGCTCAAGGAAGAAAACATGAAACAGGAATCAAAGGTCGAATTTAAGACCAGCAGGCCTTTTTCACTCGGGGTTGAGATAGAACTGCAGATACTTGACAAACAAAGTTTCAACCTTGTTCCCAAAGCCCCAGAACTGCTGGCCATGGTACCAACACCATTGCAGCAGAGAATAAAACCTGAATTCATCCGCTCCATGATAGAGGTCAACACAGAAGTCTGCTCAAATATGGATCAGGTCAGGGACAACCTGAAGCAGCTCATCCTGAAGGCAGAAGAACTTGCTGACAGGAGCAGCTGCTTCCTTTTTGCCGCAAGCCTTCACCCATTTGCCCGGTACAGTGAACAGCAACCCTCCTCCGATCCCCGCTACATGCGCATCATGGATGATCTGCAGCTTGTGGGGCGAAGATTCATCACCCAGGGTCTGCATGTTCACGTTGGTATGAGCAACCACGAGGCTGCCATCAGGGTCTGTGACAGCATAAGACTCTTTCTGCCGATCCTGCTGGCTTTGACCTGTTCATCTCCATATTATGAAGGGATTGACACCGGTCTCCATTCATACAGAGCCAAACTCTTTGAGGCCCTGCCACTTGCCGGTATGCCGGACCAGCTTGAAAGTTGGGACAAGTACCTGGACATGGTTACGCTTCTCACCAATACAGGAATTATTACCTCGGTAAGGGATTTGTGGTGGGATGTTAGGCCACACCCGGATTTCGGTACCATTGAAATACGCATCTGCGACCTGCCGTCCACCTTTCGCGAAATCCTTGCCATTGTCGCACTTATCCAGGGACTGGTGGCAGAAGTAACCGAATCGGACAAACATCTTAATCCAAACATCCAGGTACTGAAAAGTAATAAATGGCAGGCTGCCAGATATGGCCTGGCCGGCACCTTTGTCTATCCACTGCTCCAAAAAAGGATATCCATGCTGGAGGCTGCCGGTGAAATTTTCGCCAAAGTAATGCCTGTCATGAAAAAACTTGGTACGAGCCAATATCAGTCTGAACTGCAGCAAATAATAAAGCGCGGTACGAGCGCGGAACATCAACGCAGTATATTTGCGGAAAAAAAGGATTTTTCTGCAATAATTAAAGAACTTCAGCCAAAATTCTGGCAATGAAAAAGTCTGGCAAAGCAATAGTTGCAACCGGCCATCCGCTGGTGAGCGGTGCAGCCATAGAAATAATCGAAAGCGGTGGTAATGCCTTTGACGCAACGGTTGGCGCAGGCTTTGCCAGTGCGGTCGCGGAGCAGACACTTACCAGTCTTGGGGGTGGTGGTTTTCTGCTGGCAAGGACATATCGTGGTGAAGAAACACTCTTTGATTTTTTTACCAACACACCGGGCAGAAGTCTCGACCAAAGCGACCTTGAGCCCCATTTTTTTCCTATAACCATACATTTCCCTGGCTCTGACCAGGATTTCAATATCGGTCTCGGATCAGTAGCGGTCCCAGGCAACCTAAAAGGTTTTCTCCATGTTCATAAAAGGCTTGGCAGGCTGGAACTGAAGGACATCCTGCAGCCTGCCATCCGTTTAGCCGGAGAAGGCCTTAAGCTCAATGACTGGCAGGGATATTTCCTAAATCTCTTGGAACCAATAGTGACCCATTCACCTGAGGGCAGAAAACTTTATACCATAAACGAAAACTGCGCCAAACAGGGTGACCATATAACTAATCAGGAACTGGCAGATTTTTTATCTCAGCTGCCTGAAGATTACGGCGACAGCTTTTACAGGGGTGAATTGGCCCGAAAAATTGATTATGATATGCGAAATGGTCAGGGTCTGCTTACTGCTGAAGATCTTGCTGCATACAAGGTCATAGAACGATCCCCTCTTGCCATTGGCTACCGTGATTACACCTTCCTGACCAATCCCGCGCCGTCAATGGGCGGTTCGCTTATCGGACTGGCCTTATCCCTTCTTGAAACTCAGGATATTTCCGGAATCAAGTATCATTCAGCTCAACATATTCTGCAGACGGCAAAATTGATGACCGAGGTGGAAAAACTGCGTGAAAAAGGGATCAGTTCGTCTTCATTGCTAAAATCAGGCGACCGGGTCAGACAGTTTTCTCGCGGTACCACGCATATCAGCATAGCTGATGCTGAAGGTAATGTTGCCAGCATGACCTGTTCCAATGGGGAAGGATCCGGCTACTTTGTGCCGGGCACAGGCATTATGCTCAACAACATGATGGGCGAGGATGACCTGCACCCGGACTGGTTTCATGCCAGCCCGCCGGGGCAGCTCGTTTCATCCATGATGTCACCTTCGCTCCTACTGAAAAATAATGCGGTGGCCATGGTCATCGGCAGCGGCGGCAGCAAACGAATACGCACTGCGATGGCCCAGGTACTCAGCGCCATCGTTGATTTCAACATTCCGGTACAGCAGGCTGTTGAGTCACCCCGCATTCATTGGGACGGAGCAATAATGCAGGTAGAACCCGGCTTGCCACAGGAAGCAATAGATGCTCTTAAAGAACATTGGCCGGTGAATACCTGGTCAACGATTGATGTATATTTCGGCGGTGTCCACACCGTCATTCCAGACGTTTCCGGCGGTGGCGATCCCAGACGGGGAGGGTCGGTGCGGATACATGAAAAATAATTTTGAGTTCTGTTTTAAATTTTGTATCAGCAATCAACAGTTTGAAATGCTGACAATTAAGGAAGAATCCATAATTCTGCATTCAATTTTATTCTTTATTCATTGATATGGCAGCCTATATTGCTAGACGCATACTCCTGATGATCCCTACCCTTTTCGGGATCATGCTTGTGACCTTTATCGTGACCCAGTTTGTTCCGGGCGGACCGGTGGAGCGCCTGCTGGCTGAAATCGAGGGCCATTCCACCACTGGACTCTCCAGTGGCAAGGGCGAGGTACGGGTAATTACCAAAAGTAACCTGTATCAGGGAGCCCAGGGTCTTGACACCGAAAGACTTGAGAAGCTGAAAGCACTCTACGGATTTGACAAGCCGCCGGCTGAAAGGTTCCTGACCATGATGAAAAATTTCCTGGTCTTTGATTTCGGCACCAGCTATTACCATCATAAAAGCGTCGTGAATCTTGTTATCTCAAAACTGCCGGTCTCCATGTCCCTAGGCCTCTGGACCTTTCTGATCGTCTATCTCACCTGCATCCCGCTGGGCATCTATAAGGCGGTACATGACGGCTCCCGTTTTGACGTCATGTCCAGTACGTTTATTCTGGTCGGTTATGCCATTCCGGGGTTTGTCCTGGCTATTTTACTTATCGTGCTTTTCGGTGGCGGCAGCTTCTGGAATATCTTCCCCCTGCGGGGCCTTGTCTCTGACAATTGGTCTGAACTCAATTTAATAAGTAAAATCCTCGACTATCTCTGGCATATGGTGCTGCCCATCATTTCAAGCTCTGTTGGTTCCCTGGCAGTCATGACCCTGCTGACCAAGAACAGCTTTATTGAAGAGATCAGAAAACAATACGTTACAACTGCCCGCGCCAAGGGACTTAACGAGAACCAGGTGCTGTACAAGCATGTTTTCAGAAACGCCATAATTCCTATTATCACAGGTTTTCCCGGCTCTTTCATTACAGCATTTTTCACCGGCAGTCTCCTCATTGAAACCATATTTTCTTTAGACGGCATGGGACTTCTGGCTTATGAATCAGTCATGAACCGGGACTATCCCGTTGTCCTGGCCACCCTCTATTTTTTTACCATTATCGGACTCATTTCCAGGCTGCTGTCCGATTTGAGTTATGTTCTGGTTGACCCACGTATAACATTTGAGAGTGTTGAATGATGAGGCGGCTCAAATCACGTCAAAGTTTAGGAGTCCGCCGCTGGAGGCGGTTTAAATCCAACAGGCGGGGCTATTACAGCCTGATCATCTTCAGTGTCCTTTTTATCATCAGCCTTGGTGCTGAGGTTGTCAGTAATGACAAACCTTTTCTCGTCTATTACGAAAAAGACCTGTACTGGCCTGTTTTTAAATCATACCCTGAGACGACCTTTGGCGGGGATTTTGAAACAGAGGCAGACTACCGGGACCCCTATGTTCTTGATAAAATAGAATCAGGAAATAATTTTGCCCTCTTCCCGTTGAACCATTTCAGTTATGATACTATCAATCTCGACCTGAACAGGCCGGTGCCATCACCGCCAACGGGTGACAACCTGCTCGGCACCGATGACCGCGGCCGGGATGTCTTAGCCCGCCTGATCTACGGCTTCAGGTTGTCGGTGCTTTTTGGTTTTGCCCTGACCTTTGTCGGGACTACAATCGGTATTCTCGCCGGAGCCATCCAGGGATATCTGGGCGGCAAGACCGATCTTTTTATGCAGCGCTTTATTGAAATATGGGGCGCCATGCCCGAGTTGTATCTGCTGATAATTTTCGCCTCCATATTCAAACCCAGTGTCCTGCTGCTTTTGATCCTGCTGTCAATGTTCGGCTGGATGGGGTTGTCAGATTACGTGAGGGCCGAATTCCTCAAAGGCAGGAACATGGATTATGTCACTGCTGCCAGGGCCTTGGGAGTATCCAACATAGTTATCATGTTCCGCCACCTGCTGCCAAACGGCATGACCCCGGTCATTACCTTCCTGCCCTTCCGGTTGTCAGGCGCCATACTCGCCCTGACCAGCCTTGATTTTCTCGGACTCGGCGTACCCCCTTCAACCCCGAGTCTCGGTGAACTGCTGGCCCAGGGTAAAAGCAACATTGAGGCCTGGTGGCTGTCTTTGTCAACATTTACAGTGCTTGTCGGAACCCTGATCCTGCTGATATTCATCGGTGAGGCCCTCCGGGAAACATTCGATCCACGCCAGCTGGTGAAGCAGAAGAAAAAATAAGGATTCGAGGGGCCTAGGATTCAAGGGGTCTAGGGAAAAGGCTTTAAAATGTAGAATGAAAATTATTGAATGAAAAAAAGGATAATGGATAATTACAGGTTGCAGGGTTAAAAGAGCAAGGCTTACTATCAATTTTTCATCCTTGAATCCTGGAATTCTCGACTCCATGAAACCTTTATAAATTTGAGCTTTTAGCGAAAATTATGTTACTGGACATCCAAAATCTCTCTCTAACCTTTCACACCGAGGATGGTGACAGTGAAATCTTGCATAATGTATCCTTTGGCGTGGACAGCGGCCGAACAGTGGCCTTAGTTGGCGAATCAGGCTCCGGCAAATCCGTAACCGCATTATCCGTCCTGCGCCTATTGGAAAAAACCGCCACTGTCACTGCCACGGGCAGCATCAGTTTTTCCGGCCAGGATATCCTTGCTCTACCGGAATCCGCGATGCGTCGAATCCGCGGTAACCAGATTGCCATGATCTTTCAGGAACCGATGACCTCTTTAAACCCGGTCTATTCCATCGGTAACCAGCTGATCGAACCACTGCTGCTACATCAGAATCTGACAGCTCAGGAGGCCAGGACAAAAGCCATTGACCTCCTGGACAGATGCGGCATACCTGATTCTGAACAGCGCTTGAACAGCTTTCCGCATCAGCTGTCAGGCGGACAGCGTCAGCGGGCCATGATAGCCATGGCACTTGCCTGCCGGCCTGCACTGCTCATTGCAGATGAACCGACTACAGCCCTAGATGTAACCATCCAGGCCCAAATCCTTGAACTGCTGAAAGACATCCAGAAAGATCTCAACATGGCAATTCTGTTGATTACGCATGATCTGAACATGGTGAAGAAAATTTCTGAACATGTACACATTATGAACGACGGCAGAATAGTTGAAAACGGTCCGACCGAAACCATATTTGTCAAGCCGCAGAACCCGTACACCATCCACCTGCTCAGCAGCGTTCCCAGGGGAAAGCCGGAGCCAAAACCGGAGCAGCCGCAGATTCTTACTGTCTCTGACCTTAAATGCCATTTTCCCATCAAGGCAGGATTTTTCAAACGTACAATCGGCAAGGTTAAAGCTGTGGACGGAGTTAGCCTGACCATTCGTGAAGGCACAACTTATGGTGTCGTAGGGGAATCAGGTTCAGGTAAAAGCACGCTTGGCATGTGCATCCTGCGACTGACAGAATGTGAGGGGAAAATTCTTTACACCCGCGAGAATGAAGCTGCCAGAGATCTAGTCCACCAATCAAGATCAACTCTCAGACCACTTCGCAAGGAACTCCAGGTTGTGTTTCAGGACCCCTTTTCCTCTCTATCGCCGCGTCTGACTATTGAGCAGATCATCAGCGAAGGGCTCACGGTGCACAATATTGGTAAAGACAGAAAAGATCGGCAGCAGATGGTTTTTAAAACTCTTCAGGAAGTCGGCCTTGACGAGGAAATGGCCGGCCGTTACCCCCATGAGTTTTCCGGGGGACAGAGACAGAGAATAGCCATTGCCAGGGCAATCGCCTTAAAACCACGATTTATAATGCTTGATGAACCGACCAGTGCCCTGGACATGACGATCCAGGCCCAGATTATTAAATTACTGAAAGACTTGCAGAAAAGGTATGGCATAACCTATCTTTTTGTATCCCATGACCTGCGGGTTATCAAAGCGATGGCAGATGAAGTTGCGGTAATGCAAAACGGCAAGATAGTTGAAGCAGGTCCTTCCGAAGATCTTTTCAACAATCCGCAGCACCCTTATACCAAAAGCCTCTTTGCTGCAGCCTTTGAGCTCACAACCAAAAAAATTGCAGATTTGAAAAAATGAAGATTGTTAAAAAACAATCTATGATTTTCTACCTTAAATCTTCAATTTTAAACTTCTCAAATGTTTACTGGAAATAAGAACAGAGTTCTTATTTCCAGTTGCGTATCAATTCGAGCAGAGTTCGGACTCCTATACCTGAAGGTGCCTTATTCGGCACGTATGATTTCTCGGTAAAATTATATGCAGTTCCTGCAATATCAAGATGAGCCCATGGTGTATCCCCTACGAATTCCTGCAGGAAAGCTGCAGCCGTAATTGTTCCGGCAGAACGGTTGCCAATATTTTTTATGTCTGCAACCGTTGATTTTATCTGTTTTGAATATTCAGGCCCCAGCGGCAGGCGCCAGAGTGGTTCCCCGCTCCTGTCGCCGGCAGCCATGACCTGCCGCGCTAGTTCATCGTTGTTGCTCAGCAAACCTGTCCGGTGATGCCCCAGGCCTATTACCACCGCACCTGTGAGTGTTGCCAGGTCAATCACAGCTCTGGGCTTATACTGTTTAATGCCGTAGGCCAGTGCATCTGCCAGGATAAGACGGCCTTCGGCGTCGGTATTGAGTACCTCAACTGTTTTGCCGCCATATATTGTTATGATGTCTCCCGGTTTCAAGGCACTCGGCCCCGGCAGGTTTTCCGTTGCCGGTACGACGGCGACCACATTGATGCCTTTGGGCTTCTCCTCACCCACAGCCTGCATAAGGCCAAGCACTGCAGCACCGCCGCACATATCAAATTTCATTTCTTCCATGCCTTTGGGGGGTTTGAGACTGATACCACCTGAATCAAAGGTCAAACCCTTTCCGACTAGCAGCAGGGTCGGATTACGGTTTGCTGTCTTATATTCCAGGATAACCATCTTTGGAGGCTGGGCTGAACCACTGTTTACTCCGAGGATACCGCCCATTTTCAAACGGAGCATATCAGTCTTAGACAATACTTTGCAGTTTAACTTGTAGGTTCTTGCAAGTTTACGGCCGAATTCGGCAAAGCTGGCCGGGGTCCAGACATTACCCGGTTCATTTGCCATGTCGCGGGCCGCGCATGCTGACAGCGCAGCGATCCTGCCCCTGTTCAGCCCCTGTAGAATATTCTTTTCAGCCTTTTCGGTAAAAATTTGAATCTCGGCAATCGAAGCTCCGGGATCATCTTCCTCTTTGGTTTTCTTATATTTTTTAAACTGATAGGCTCCTAGAATGAGTCCCTCTGTCAGACATTCGACTTCATCCTGTTTCTCCAGAATAAATGGTTCAGGTACCACGATCAGGATTTTCTCCGCTTTAGTCTTTAATGCTGTTTCAGAAACCCTGCCGCCTGCCTTGCGGTAATTTTCCCGCCATACGTCAGCAGCTGCAACACCATTGATCGCAGCAGTTTCCTCTGCCATGACCAAACCTACCACCAGGATTCTTTTGGCCTGGAGCTTTCCTTTACCTGAGGGATAAAACAGGAGTATTTCACCCTCTCTGCCTGAAAAATCCCCTGCCTTAAAGGCAAGTTTCATAGTATCCTGAACAAGTTTATTGTCACAGGCCGGAACCTTTTTATTCTGCTGATGCACAAAATAGACAAGCATGTCACCCTTATATTTTTCCAGATCCTGTGTGGTTTGTTTAACCTTCATAATTCTCTCCAGTAGTGATTAAAGCTGACAGTGTGCTCAACTGGTTGTATATACCAGTTTATCAGTTCATTCCTTTTTCTCTTTCTACTTTGGCCTCTATTGTATACAATATGCTTAATACCTGGGTAAAATACTCAGGCCAATCTTATTTACCACAGTTATCCATGAACTCCAACATTGATGTATCGAGAAAAAAGCAGGATAATCGGGCTGTACCTGATGGGATCGGATAACGCCAGGTGTTATAATTACTATATCTTTTTTCCGACTGAGGACAATGTTTCAAACACCCTATACAGTCTATTAGGAAACACCGCCGCATAATGGAATCAGGCTCCAGCAGGACTATTCTTATCAATTTTTTCAACATACCTTTTCATTACAAGGAGGAATCCATTGGTTACGCAATTGATCCTGGCGACAGGACTTGCCGTTATCATTTCTGCTCTCTGCAGTATCATTGAAGCGGTACTTTACTCAGTGCCGCAAAGCCAGGTGGAGGTAATGGCCCGCTCCGGCAAGAGGTCAGGAATCACCCTGAAAAAACTGAAAAAAAATATCCAGCAGCCGATTACCGCCATTCTTACCCTGAACACCATTGCCAATACCATGGGTGCGGCAGTTGCCGGCGCTTCTGCCGCTGTTGTCTTTGGCGAAGAAAATCTTGTCTGGTTTTCGGTATTTTTTACCCTGATTATCCTGCTCTTCTCCGAAATACTTCCCAAAACCGCCGGGGTTGCTTATGCCAAAAACCTCGCCATCTGGATCGCCCTGCCTTTAAGCGGCCTTGTCAAAATCATGAGCCCGCTAATCTGGCTGTGCCAGGTTGTTACACACCTCATTCCCAAGCAGGAAAAAGAGCCTCTTATCTCAATAGAAGAGATACAAGCGGTTGCAATCCTTGGGAGGCAATCAGGTGAAATTGAACCGCAGCAGGAAAAAGTTATTGCCAATATTCTCAAATTACAGAACAAAACCGTGCGTCAGGTCATGACCCCAAGAACAGTGGTGTTCAGTCTCAATGAACACCTTTCCATTAAACAAGCTTTGAAATTAAAAGAGCAATGGAGCCGTCACAGCAGAGTTCCCGTTTATGACAAGGACCAGGATGATATTGTCGGCGTTGTCTTAAGCAGGAGCGTACTACTCAGCCTTTCTGAAGGCAGACAGGACCAGAAACTCTCGGACCTGATGCAGCCTGTTCATTTCGTACCGGAGGCTGCCCCGCTCAACAAGATATTAATGGAGTTCTTTGAACACCGTATCCACCTTTTCGTCGTCGTGGATGAATATGGCTCCGTAACCGGGGTCATCAGCCTGGAGGATATCATTGAAGAAATTGTCGGCCGGGAGATTATTGATGAATC
>JAFDBU010000113.1 GCA_019313095.1 Deltaproteobacteria bacterium
CAACACCTCGCCGTCCAGTTCCATTTCGAGACCCTTGCCTGGCACATAGGAAAACACGTAACGCTGGCCCGCCTTCAGATCACGGTAAAAACTATTAAATATTTCCAGTTCCCCTATAAGACTTCTGGCCTTTTCCTCCCCTACGTTTTGTGCCATAAGCTGGAAGCCGGTATCCTGGAAATCGCTTGCCTTCATATCAACAAAAAAATAGTACTCAAGACGTCTGGGAACATCCTCCAGAACTTGGTCCACCGGTACCCAGGCAGGTTTATAAAGGCCGACCAGGTAAACTTTGACCAGGTATTTCCATTTAAGCAGACCAATACCGTGCAGGGTGAGCTTTTTGCCGGCAATTGTCATTTCGTCCTCAAAATGGATGCCTCGGTTGGTTGCTGCATTAATATGGCACGGGTATGTTGTAGCCAAAACAAACATACAAAACAAAATTACCAGCTGCCTGTAGATTAGAGTGTGCCAAATAACTGAAATCATAATTTTTCATATCCTTTAAAGGTTGTATCCAGACATCCTTTTATTATATGACTGAAGAGATCCTGTTAAATAGTACAAAAAAAATTTATTGTTAATTAATAAAATAATATGTCAGTTATTTTATTAACTTTCGAAAAATTGCATCCTGCCAAAGTTTTTATTAGCACTTTTCTTTTATATTTAAGGAATTCAAAATATTATGCTAAAATAAATTTTATAATCATTTTGAACAGTTTTTGGAGTCCAGAATAAAAATTTGCACCATAACTTCTCCGATATTTAATTATAATATGCTGAAGTTATTCTTCGTACAGTCCCTGGTAATATTAATGTATGCCATAATCTGGTTCATCGTTGCAGTTTTTAAGAACAGAAATGACGTTGCCGATATTGCCTGGGGTGGGGGCTTTGTTTGTGCTGCAGTCACGGCATATATTTTTCAGGGTATAAATGAAACTCGTGCGATCCTTGTCCTTGCCTTGGTTATAACCTGGGGAATGCGTTTGATGCTGCATATCGGGATTCGAAACCGGGGCAAACCTGAGGACCACCGTTATAAAGCCTGGCGTGAAGAATGGGGCAGTTCTTATCTTTTCAGAAGCTTTCTACAGGTCTTTTTGCTGCAAGGCTTTCTGCTGCTTGTCATTTCCCTGCCAGTTACCCTTGCCATCACCCGCAGTGGACCGCCTCTTAATGTGCTTGATGGTATTGGATTCTGCATCTGGCTGCTCGGCTTTTTATTTGAAGCAATCGGCGATTTTCAGCTCCTGCAATTCAAGAAAGATCCTGCCAACAAGGGCCGCATCATGAACATCGGACTGTGGCGTTATACCAGGCATCCAAATTACTTTGGCGAAGTAACCCTCTGGTGAGGGATATTTTTTATCTGTATGGCTGTACCTGGAAGCCTATGGACCGTAGCCGGGCCGCTGACTATTACCTGGCTGATTTTGAGAGTCTCGGGCACGCCGCTGCTTGAAAAAAGATATGTCAACAATCCGGAATATGCTGAATATATCAAAACAACGAGCTCATTCTTTCCATTACCACCCAAGAAGTGAGGTGACCGACATGCTGCACGCCATCAAGGTATATTTTGCAACATTGCCTGTCTTTCTGGCCATCGATTTTTTCTGGCTCGGATTCCTTATGTCAAAATTCTACAAAACTGAACTCGGTTCTCTATCCAGGGGTACATCCGGATCCTACCAAACAGTCTGGTGGGCTGCGGCTATTGTCTATATCTGCATCCCACTCGGCATCGTTCTCTTTGTGCTGCCAAGGGTCTCCAGTGCATCCATCCTGCCCTGGGCCCCTGTGTGGGGTGGATTGTACGGCTTTGTAATGTATGCGGTCTACGACATGACCAATTATGCCCTGGTTGACAAGTGGCCCCTTCGCATGTCCATCGTTGATATCTGCTGGGGTGTTTTTATCTGCGGCATCGTCTCTACAGTTGCCGCATACTTTGACCGATTGTTCCAGTAAGGCGATGATAATGGAAGGATAAAGGAATTCATGAAGATTGCGATAATCGGCAGCGGCATATCAGGCCTGGTTTGCGGATATCTCCTGCACAGGGACTACGACCTCTCTATTTTTGAGGCCAATGACTATATTGGCGGTCATACGCACACCATCGATGTTAGCAGGGAAGATGATTCCTATGCTGTTGATACCGGCTTTATTGTTTTCAACGAGGTGACTTATCCGAACTTCTGTACGCTCATAGATCAGTTGGGTGTTGCATCCCATCCGACCCGCATGAACTTCAGTGTCCGATGCGAAAAAACTGGGCTAGAGTATGGTTCGGATTCAGCCGATACACTGTTTGTGCAGCGCAGGAATATTCTTTCCCCATCTTACTGGCGTATGGTGCTTGAGATTTTCAGGCTGCGGAAACACCTGGTGGAATATATCGCATCCGATGAACCCGACATGTCCATGGGTGAATTCCTTTTCCGCCGTAATTACTCGCAGCGTTTCATTGATCATTTCGTAGTGCCCCTGGGCGCATCGCTTTGGTCTGCGGAACCCGGCAAAATACGTGAATTCCCTGCCCGAACCTTTGGCCGTTTTTTTGAGAATCATGGCTTTCTGCAGGCAACCAACCCGATACAATGGCGGGTCATTAGCGGCGGCTCAAAACAGTATGTTGAAAAGCTCGTGTCACCCTTTGCGCACAAAATTCATCTATCTACCCCTGTCATCCGGGTGCACCGCACTGAGGATTATGCAGAGCTTGTATTTGCAGACCGAGATAAAGAACGCTTTGCCCAGGTGATCTTTGCCACCCACAGTGACCAGGCCTTAAAAATCCTTGCAGATCCGACAGATGATGAACGTACGATACTCGGCTCTGTGCCTTACCAGGCAAACGACACTGTCCTGCATACCGATGATACTCTCCTGCCGCGCAACCGCAAGGCCTGGTCGAGCTGGAACTATTCTATTCTATCAGACCAGGCAGAAAGGGCTGCTGTAACATATAACATGAATATGCTGCAGTCCTTAGAAACTGAGGAAACTTTCTGTGTTTCCCTGAACATGCATCACAGGATAGAACCAGAAAAGATATTGGGTCGTTATCTCTACCATCATCCAGTTTACCTGGACCGCTCCGTCCCGGCCCAGGCAGCGCACGAGGTCATTAGCGGTCAGAACAGAACCCACTACTGCGGGGCCTACTGGGGGTATGGGTTTCACGAGGATGGGGTGAAAAGCGGGCTGGCTGTAGGTAAATATTTCGGGAAATCGTTATAACAATGAAAAGCTGTATTTACAAAGGAGGTTTGTATCATCACCGTTACCTTCCGCGGGAAAACAAGTTTACCTATACGGTATTCTTCATGTTTCTCGACCTGGAGGAACTGGAACTCGTCTTTGACGGACGCTGGCTCTGGTCCGTGGGCCGGGCAAACGTTGCGAACTTCAAACGCGCCGATTACCTGGGCCCTACAGATATACCACTGGAAAAGGCTGTGCGGAACAGGGTTGAACAGGAGATAG
>JAFDBU010000114.1 GCA_019313095.1 Deltaproteobacteria bacterium
AATTACAATAGACAAGCTTCTGAATCCTTCATTGCCAAACATTGAAGCTCCCCACGGCAGGTAAGCGCCCTCAACCACAGGGCATAAACTCCGACTCCGAGCTGCGAGGAATGCTCCATAAAAGCATAAACGTTCGCTGTTCCTATTCATACCGGTTTGGCTGATTGACTTTTTTTATCTCAATTAGTAAATTAATTACACTTAGGGCAAACTACAGGCGTCTCCATTTTATCAGTCTGATCTGCTGCTGCGGACAGGTGAACACGCGCAGATACTGCGTTGATCCCGCAGCGTGAGAAAGGTATTTTATGGAGAGAGGCGAATGAAGCCTAACAGAAAAAATAGTATCTATATTATTTTCGCGATTGCTGCTGTTGCAGTTTTTCTTGCTTTTTTCTTCACCCAATATGCTCCTCAGAGAACATATGTAATCGCATATATAAATCCCAATCCCACTGAATTTGAAGGCGCGCAGGGTTTTTTGCAAAACCTGCCGAAGTATGGCTATTTCAATGGTGAAAATGCCACCATCTTAAAATGTGAGACCAAGGATAAAGCAGAAATTGAAAAGTTTATAAAGGAAATGGTGGCTCAAAAAGTTGATCTGATTTTTACCATGACAACACCGGCCACCAAGATGGCTAAAGAGATCACCCGCGGCACAGGTATCCCGGTAGTTTTTATTCTCTATGACGCTATTGGTTCCGGTGTCGTCGAAAACCTGCTGCAGCCGGGCTCCAACCTTACCGGTGTCCAGTTGCGCGGCTCTACTCCTAAATCACTGGAAAAACTGCTTGAGATTGCTCCAGCCGCTAAACATATTTTAGCACCTGTATGTTTTGACACCGGGGCTGCAAACAAAAGCCTGGAAGACCTGCGGAAAGCAACCGAACAACTGGGTATGCAGCTGACGGTTTCTGAAGTCAAAACAGTCGACGAACTTCATGCTGCAATGGATTCCATGCCCCAGGATATTGATGCCATCTTCATTGTACATACATGGCTGGTCGGCACCAATCTGGAACCGGTCAAAGCCGCGGCAATAAAAGGAAAATTTCCGGTTTTTTCAGCCGGGCATGTACACTTCGATAACGGCCTGCTCTTCTCTTACGGCCCTCGCAATGAAGAAACAGGCATGCAGGTAGCCCGTCTGGCTGATTACGTTCTGGCTCATGATGTCCCGCCGGCGGAAATGCCGGTGGAGACCGCGGATTTCTTTCTGGGGATAAATATGAAGACCGCAACAGCTTCAGGAATAGAAATACCCTATAACATGCTGCAGCAGGCTGACTTTATTTCACGCTAGACCTCCTGATCTGCGCTGCTTTTTTTTATTTTCACCAACAAATCCCGGCTTTCAGGATCTGGAGTTAAAGTTGTACTCCCCTCCTGAAAATACCAGGGTCTTTCATAACACTTCTCACGCTTTGGCTTCGGTAAAGTGGACATACAGACCTTTGATCCTCCCCCTCAATTCATGAATCTTCTGTGAGTCCTCCCTGCCAGCCCACCGGGGTTCACTGATCGCATAGATGCTCTTATGGAGATAATCGAGAAAATCTTCCCGTGATTTACACCATTCATCCGTACAATCCTCACTTATCCCTTCCACATCATCTATATCGTCTTTGAGCATATCAAGGGATTTTTCAAGCCCGGAAATAAACTGCCGATGTGCCATTAACATATTATATTCCATGTCTTTCTGGCTTAACATTATTCTCACCCCTTTTAACGGTTCCAAATTTTCCTATTTTTTCCTT
Organism: Deltaproteobacteria bacterium; assembly: GCA_019313095.1. GTDB lineage: Bacteria > Desulfobacterota > Desulfobulbia > Desulfobulbales > BM004 > BM004. The sequence goes on from JAFDBU010000114.1 coordinate 1,764, forward strand.
TGCTGTCCCGGCCAATTAACTGCCGGATCAGCAGCATTCCTCCATGATAAAATGCTCGCCGCTGTCTACCGTCACGAAATGAATACCGTCCGGTTTAGGCAGGCCGGCAATTTTCCATGCCTTCATAGGGTCGATGAATTCCTCATTAACACAACCCCGCGGCTGTTTTGTGTTCTTGCAAACATAATTGAGAATAGGAAATGCCTCGAATTTACGGTAGTAATCGCGTAAGAACTTAACGATCTCGAGTTTTTCATCGGTCAGGTCTTCAATTCCTTCACGTTTTGCTATAATTTTTGCGGTTTTTTCATTCCAGTCCTCGGTGTCTGCCAGGAACCCTTCTTCATCAAACTCAAAAGCCAGTTTCTTTTCCTTGATCATTGTCATTGGGAACCTCCCGGCGTACTTCATCCCATATTCGGTGAATAACGCCTTGCAATTTTTTAATAATTCTTCCTACTTAAAATTTATTCACGATAAGCGCTCCGGTCAAATAAATCTCTCTTTGGGGTGGACACCTTCAAACTAAGGATATATAGTTATTTTATTGATTCTTTTACAATTTTTTCAGATGGCATCCAACTTGGCCGGCAGAGGTACTGAAAATATCTCCAGGAGAAATGTTCAATGGATCTGACTATCAGGATTGGAGGCGAGGCTGGCCAGAGGCTGCAGCTTATCGGTGTTGTCCTGGCAAAATTGTTTTCACGCCATGGCCTGCATGTTTTTACTCACCAGGATTACATGTCCCGCATCCGCGGCGGTCATAATTACTACCAGATCAGGATTTCAGAAAATACGATAGCATCATCGGTATCAGTACAAGTTTCTTGCTTATCCATCCGACACTTGAATGGTATATGGGCCTTTCAGGAATACTCCACGGCCTGCTCATGATGGGGATTATTGGCGAAATAAAAAAGGGGAACTGGTTTTATTACTTTGGCCTGGCAGCAATTGTTGGAAAACTTGCCATGGAATACTTTAGTGGCCCCTCTAATATTACGAGCCGGTTTATTGACATTTCCATCATCACCTCTGCGCATCTTTCGGGAGCAATTACGGGAGGATTGACCGCCTGTTTCATTGCATTCACACTAAAAGAAACAGGCGGTCTGGCTGCTGCACCCGCAGCCCAGCCAGCATGCCTGACAAAGGCGCAACGCATACTGCATGAAGGCTCCCTTTAATTGGAAAAAATATAAATAACTAATTCTTCATGACCACATCAGACAGAAACAATATGCCCATCTACGATAAAAAGAAAGTTTTTTCATGGGCCCTCTATGACTGGGGGAACTCCGCTTTTGCAACCACTGTGATGGCAGGCTTCTTTCCTGTCTTCTTCAAGCAATACTGGAGTGGACGAAGCACTGCCGTTGAAAGCACATTTCGCCTTGGGGCCGCAAATTCCATTGCCAGCCTCATCATCGTTGTTGCCGCTCCTGTTTTGGGTGCCATCGCGGACAGAGGCAGTGTCAAAAAGCGCCTATTACTGCTCTTTGCCTTTATCGGTATCCTGATGACAGGCGCCCTCTTCTTTGTCGGCCAGGACAACTGGATAATGGCATCTGCATTGTATGTTCTGGGGCTGATCGGTTTTTCAGGCGGCAACATTTTCTACGATGCACTGCTGATAACTGTCGCAAATAAAAAGAAAATAGATTTCGTTTCTGCCCTGGGATTTGCATTCGGCTATTTAGGCGGCGGATTGCTTTTCGCCTTTAATGTTTTTATGACCCAAAAACCTGAGCTTTTCGGGTTGTCCGGCCCTGCGGAGGCCGTACGTATTTCGTTTATCTCAGTTGCTCTATGGTGGGCCGTTTTTACGCTACCGCTGATCATCTTTGTGAAGGAAAGCAAAGAGAAGCGCGAGCCCTTCCAAATGAAAACGATCAGAAACGGCTTTAAACAGCTTCTGCACACCTTCGATGAAATCCGCAAGCTGAAAATTGTCTTTACCTTTCTGCTCGGCTACTGGCTCTATATAGATGGTGTGGATACCATTGTCCGAATGGCCGTAGACTATGGCCTGGCAATCGGCTTCAAGGCTGAGGGGCTGGTTCTCGCCTTGCTTATCACTCAGTTCGTAGGTTTTCCCTCGGCCATAGCCTTCGGGAAGATAGGTGAAAGGCTTGGCCCCAAGACCGGCATATTTATCGCTGTCGGCATCTACATCCTGATAACCATCTGGGCCTATTTTATGACACTTGAAATAGAATTCTACCTGCTGGCAGCAGGAATCGGCCTCGTCCAGGGGGGAGTACAATCTTTAAGCCGTTCACTATACGCCAGGATAATTCCCAGGAACAAGTCAGCTGAATTTTTCGGCTTCTATAACATGCTCGGCAAATTTGCCGCTGTCATCGGTCCTGTCTTCATGGGATGGGTCGGGATTATTTCACGGGATTCCAGAACAGGGATACTTTCTCTTATTGTTCTTTTCGTGTCCGGAGCATTGCTCCTGTCCCGGGTAAACGTTGCAGAAGGCATACGGGTAGCACACGAACTTGAGTAACTCCTTATGCAGGAGTGGGAGGTTTCCATGAACACCAACACTCTGACGAACTACGAATACGCCGGCCGGAGCATGGACAAGGGATGGTCGCTGATGATCTTCCCCTGAGG
>JAFDBU010000115.1 GCA_019313095.1 Deltaproteobacteria bacterium
CCGGAATAACCATCTCTTGAGATATGCAGGTCCAAGGACTCTTTAAAAGCTTTTCTCGCAGCCTCCGGGGATATATAACCTTCTTCAACCATCCTGTTGAGCACATAGGCCTGACGTTTTTTGGCAAGATCCATATCCTTGAACGGCGAATAGCGGTTGGGCGACTGCGGCATCCCTGCCAGCAGGGCCATCTGGGCTAGACTCAGGTCTTTAACGGCTCTGTTAAAATAGGTTCGTGCGGCGGATTCCACACCATAGGCCCCTTCGCCGAGGTAAATTTGATTCAGATAAATATAGAGTATTTCGTCCTTGCTCATGACCGAATCTATCCGGTAGGCAAGAATTGCTTCTTTAATTTTGCGGGAGTAAACCTTTTTACGCGACAGCAGAAGGGAACGCGTAACCTGCTGGGTAATGGTACTGCCTCCTTGGACCCTTGATCCTGACCTGAAATTATGGAACATGGCCCTGAAAATCGACCAGACATCCACACCCGGGTGCTCGTAAAAACGGGCGTCCTCCGCTGCAACAAAGGCCCTGGGCAGTAGTTCTGGCATCTTTCTCATGGTAACCACCCGGCGATTCTCCTCAAATATCTCCTTTACTACCTGGTGGTCACTTGCAAGGAGCAGTGTTGTCATCTTGGGTTCATAATCCCTGATGGATTTCAGGTTCGGTATATCAAGCAGGATGAAAAGATACAGGGTAAAACTGATAAACACGGTCAGGACAAAACCCATTCCGACAAGAAAAAAACTGCAGTGCACATGGGTCCAGGTTTTGGGCCTTGCGGCACGGCTGACTGTTTTTTTCTTGCCAACAGGATGTTTTCTTTTTCGAGCTGGTGTTTTTTTGCCTTTACTCTGAGCCGGTGTTTCTTTAGCCATTTATGGACCGCACTTGTTTGGAGATAATTTGTGGTGTAATTTAATGAACTGCGGTTTATTTACATCATGCAGATAAAGAACACAAATATCAATCGTGTCCCATAGAGGGGAAATAACCTTGTCAAAAATTAAAATACTTTCCGAACACCTCGCCAACCAGATTGCTGCCGGCGAAGTCATAGAAAGGCCGGCTTCGGTGGTCAAGGAACTTCTGGAAAACTCCATTGACGCTGATGCCTGCCAAGTACAGATAGAGATTGCAGGCAGCGGCACCAAGCTTATAAAGGTCATAGATGACGGCGTGGGCATGGATGCTGATGATGTGCTTCTCTGTCTTGAGCGCCATGCAACGAGCAAATTGGGCGAGAATGCTAATGATGCCAACAGGCTGTCTGCAATTCACAGCCTGGGGTTCAGAGGCGAAGCCATACCGAGTATTGCCTCTGTTGCCAAAATGTCCCTTACCTCAAGAACTAAAAACGACCCCCTTGGAACCCATGTTGCAGTCCGCTACGGCAAAGTGTTGAAGATCCATGAAACAGGGTGCAACAAGGGCACTGTTATAGAGATAAAAGACCTTTTCGGTAATATGCCTGCCAGAAAAAAATTCCTGAAGAGTGGAAGAACGGAACTCTTCCACATCGAAGAAGTAATAAAAAATTATGCCTTGGCCAATCACAGGCTCGGTATTATTTACAGCGTAAATAATAATACCATCCTGAATTTTTCTGCCGATACCGATACTCTTGATGCCCGGGTAAGGATGCTTTATGCCAAAAACACTTCAGTACCTCTGATCTCCTGCCGTGAACAGGATGATCAAATTAGGCTAAAAGGCTTATTGCTTTCTCCTGAACAATCCTTTGGGGCCACAAATAGGCTCAGGTTTTTTGTTAATGGTAGGGCAGTAAAGGACAGGATGATGGCACATGCAGTGACTGAAGGGCTTTCAGGCTATCTCATGAAAGGCCGCACACCTGCAGGTGTTGTATTTGTCACTGTTCCTTTCGAAACGGTTGACGTCAATGTCCATCCCACCAAACAGGAAATACGCTTCCGGCAGCCGAACCTTATCCATGAAAAAATTGTCTCTGCAGTGCGGCATGGTATGGACAATTACCAGCAGTCAGCAAGGCAAAAAATCTTTGGCAGCAACCTTGAGAGGAAAAAACCGGCTACCACACATTTCCCGGCTGAAAAAACAAAGGGCAGCACACTAAAGAATTCCCGACTCTGGAAAACACCCTCGGACATTTCCTTCTCAAAAAGTCATGGTAGAGATTTTGAGCCGACCCTTTTTGAATCTGCTCTAAAAAAAACTGTTTTCACGCCTGATAAGAATAGGAAGAGACCAACAACAGCAGAGCCTACTGCCCCTTTCTCCCGAACAGATACCGACACAGTTCCGGTCCCTGAATCACTTAAACCCATCGGGCAGGTCTTGGACCTCTACCTCCTTTGCGAAGCAAAAAACGGGGAGGAGTGCTATCTGGTGATCATTGACCAGCACGCAGTCCATGAAAGAATACTTTTCGAGAATCTCAAGAAACAGTTTGCCGCCAGACAGATTGCAAGACAAAGTCTGCTGTTCCCTAAAATGGTTGAACTGACACCTGATTATGCAGCAATACTTGAGAAGAGTATGGATCAGATCGGACAGCTAGGCCTGGAGGTGGAGGAATTTGGTGGTGACAGCTATATTATAAAAGCCGTGCCTGCCGTTATCAGCCACCTCGCGCCCGAAGAAATCCTGACAGGCATTCTCATGGAGTTTGCCGGGTGTGAATATGGTCAGGACCAGGGGAAAAAACGTGCTGATGCAACAAGGTTTGATGACATCCTCTCATCAATGGCCTGCAAGGCTGCCATCAAAGCCGGACAAAATCTGAATAGCCTGGAAATGCAGGAACTCCTCATACTCATGCGGGACAGCAAGGCCTTTACCCATTGCCCACACGGCAGGCCGGTGATCAGGATGTTTTCTGCAGCAGAAGTTAAAAAATGGTTCCATCGCACCTGATTCTCGCTCCTTGATGGAAATGACATCTGCTTGAATTTCACAACTTGTGCCTGCAGTTTTGTTTCATGTGGTTTTATCGTTTTTGCTGCCCTGCCGCTCATCCTCATGGGGAGGAATAAAACCATAATGCACCAGACCGTCAATTATTCCCGCGGCATACGTTTTACTACTAAAATAAATCCGCGCTTTGCCCCTCAGTTTTTCTAGCTCTTCACTATGATTGCCGACCACCAGGCCGTTGTCATTTCCCCTGATCATGTCCTCGTCGTTTCCCGAATCACCGGCTACCATTACCTTGCTTGAGGGAAATTCATACTTGTACTTCAAATACTTAATGGCTTTACCCTTGGAGGCTCGTTTAGGAAGGATATCAAGGAACTGGCCATGGGAATAGATGACCTCACACGGCAATTTTTCTTCCCAAAGTCTTCTATGCACTTCCGCAAGATAGTCCGGCTTGTCCTCCATGTAGTAACTGATCTTATGGGCCCGTTGACCTTCCGCTTCCTGGGAGGAAAGAAAATCAAGCTCCTGCAGGGTTGCCTTGATCTGCTCCGGCTTCCATTTGTCAGATATATGCTGCTGCCAGCCCTTGTCCATACGCAGGTCGGGGCCATAGTAAATCTCCGTACCGACAGAACATATCAGGATATCAGGCACCGGAATATCATATTCGGTCATCGCCTCAATGGTCAGTTCCAGGCTCCTACCGGTTGCTACACCCCAAGCGATGCTCTCCTTGTATTGTTCCAGCAGTTTAAGGAGATGAAGCATGCTGGCATTTTCTCCAACCAGAGTATTGTCAATGTCAGTAATCATCAGGTAGCCTGAGGATGTCAGACGCTTGCCAAAAGGTGGCCGTTCAGAAAATTTCGTACTCATTGTCTTGCCGGGAATGTTATCTGTTTGAAGATTTGGGAATAACTCTCTTATGTGATGCATCATCTTGTGGCAGTGTGATGCCCAGGAATAATGATTCCGTACCCCGGTAATGCCGTTGTTGGAGAATTCGTCCCACTTGCTGTCGTCCACAAGAATGGATTTTATGGCAGCAGCAATTTCAGATGGTTTGCGGGCATCGACCAGAATGCCGTTGCTGCAGTTTTTTACAATATCCACCGGCCCTCCGTCATTGGTTGCGATAATGGGAAGTCCG
>JAFDBU010000116.1 GCA_019313095.1 Deltaproteobacteria bacterium
AAGAACAGGTCAGGCTCTGCAGCAGTGTCATGGCACGCGGACGTTTCCCCTATGGCCACCTTGATTTGATCATAACAAATACAGGAGAATCGTATCTTTCGGAAATAAATCTTCGGGGAGGGATCCGGGGGGCTTTAATTACCCCGGAGGAATATCAGGTACGGGTGAATGCTATCCACCAGATGATGCTGGACAGCTGTCTGGCATAAGTATTATTTTGTTTACAGCAATAAAAAAAGGGAGAAGACGAAATCTTCTCCCTTTTTCTGTCAAACTCTAAAATAACAAATCATACACAACCGGTCGGCTTGGGCAGTCCAGCCATTTTACAGGCTCCTTTACCAGGCCCTGACGGGAAAAGTTCATAAATTCTCTTCAGCGGGAAGCCCGTTGTTTTAGAGAGAATACGAACCATAGGAGCAATACCGTTTTTCTTGTAGTACTCCTGCAGAGCGTCAATTACTTTTTGATGCTCTTCTGTCATCTCCGAGATGCCTTCAATTCCCTTAACATAGTCAACCCAGTTCTCATCCCAGTCTTCCATGCCTTTTGACAAAAAGCCATCTTCATCAACTTCATACGCTTTGCCATTATGCTCGATACTTGCCATTTAGTTTTCCTCCTTGGTTTCAGTCTAGTATATTGTTGATTGTTCCAGTCTCTACCGTATTTTTCATATAAATAATGAATAGTCCTTCATAATATAGCGACTATTCTTTGTCAAGTAATCATTCACATTTTTTTCATCCTCCTGCCAGGCCTGAATGAATAAAAAAATAGAAGGATTTGGGCCTATGATATGGAAAGATTTTACCCGATAACTTTTATAACATCATGGGAAAAAATTTGTTTAATACATATTAATAATATGAGGAGGTTTATCTTCAGGCAGGAGCTCTCTTTTTTTACCCCGCATGGCGCCCTGCATTCAATTCCACGCAGGTCGGCATTGCGCTTATGAACATTTGATATTATAAGGCTCTGTTGATAAAAAAGAGAGTTTTCAGGTGATTAATTTTTCTCTGGCAATAAGTATCATAATTCGAATAGATTATAGGGTTACTGTTCATGCCATAAGAATATGGTATAGGTATTTTCAAACAAATTGAACAATTACTTTTTTATATAAACACGGCCTCATGGTCGGCCAAGGAGAAAACAAATGCTTGATTTACTTCGTAAAAAAGCTCAATCACCCCTTATCCAGGGGACCATCCTTATTATCGCACTTGTCTTTATTTTCTGGGGTGTTGGCGGTTATCGTGGCTCAAGCAACTCTGTTGCACAGGTTAATGACGAAGTCATCACCTACGAAGAGTTCCAAAAAACCTATGAACGCCTGGCAAACCAGTACCGGGACCAGTTTGGCGGCAATATTCCGAAAGGCCTGCTTGAAAGCATTGACCTCGAAGGACAGACCCTGGAACAGCTTATCCAGCGATCCCTTCTGCGGCAGGGCGCCGGTAAGATGGGCATACTGGTAAGTGACTTTGAATTGCAGCAGGCTGTTGAAAAAATGGAAGCCTTCAGGAGTAACGGAAGTTTTAACGTTGAATTGTACCAGAATATCCTTTCCAGCTCCGGCATGACCCCGGCATCTTTTGAGGAGACAATGCGAACCGATCTTCTGGCAGGAAAAGTTATTGAACATCTTTCACGGTTTGCCAAGCTGACTCCACTCGAGATTAATGATCAATTTGCTTATGACAATGAACAGGTCAAAGTTGAATATGTCTCTTTCAGCGGCACAAACTTCAAGGATAAAGTAGAAACCGGAGCAGAGCAACTACTGACATATTATGACGAAAACAAGGAAAATTACATGACGGAGCCGCAGGTAAAACTGCAGTTTCTTGCCTTTCCTTACGACTCTGCTGAGAAACCTACATTATCTGAAGAAGATCTGGAGTCTTTTTACCGTGCGAATTTCAGCCGCTACGTTACCCCGGAACAAAGGAGTGCTCACCACATTCTCTTTAAAACCTCAGAGGATGATTCCCAGGATGTATTGGCTGAAAAGAAAAACAAGGCTGCTCAGATTCTTGAGCTTGCCAGGTCGGGTGAAGATTTTTCCGAACTTGCAAAACAGTATTCCGAGGGCCCATCCGGACCAAGGGGAGGAGACCTTGGCTCGTTTTCGCGGGGCCGGATGGTAAAACCCTTTGACGATGCGGTGTTCTCATTAAAAGAAGGGGAAATAAGCGATATAGTAGAGACCCAGTTCGGCTTCCATATTATAAAGCTCGATAAAATCGAACCTGCCCATACCAGGACACTGGAGGAGGTAAAAGGTGAGATCGAAGCAGAACTCCAGGCTCAAAAATCAAGAGAGCTTGCTTTCACGCTGGCAACCGGGGCCTATGAAAATATTATCCTTGCCGGCAGTCTGGATAAATTCAGCCGGCAAAGTGATATCCAGGTTGAGGAGACAAATTTTTTCCCAAAAAAATCTCCTGAAAAAAGCGGCTCCACTGTTAAGATGATTTCCAATCCCGCCTTTCTTAATGCCGCCTTTTCACTTAATAAAGGTGAACTAAGCTCACTGGTGGAAACTCCGCAAGGTTATGTCATCATCTATGCTGCTGATAAAAAAGAGCCTGAAACAGCCCCGTACGAGGAAGTTGAGGAGCAGGTCAGTAAAGACTATATCAGTGCGCAAGCCGACGCCATGGCAGAACAGGCTGCGGCTGGCATGCTGTCTGTCCTTAAACAGGAAGGGGCCGGAGATTTTAGTGCTGAGGCAGGAAAGCTTGACATGACCCCGAAAATGTCGGGCTATATCACCCGCAATGATACCGGCGGTTCCGGGCTGCCGGAGCAGATTGTCAGCCTGGCTTTTGACCTCTCTGCAGAAAATCCCTATCCTGAAGAGGTGGTCGCTGCCAACCGCATGTATTATGTCTTCAGGATTATGGAAAAGAGACCGCCGACCCCTGAACTCTTCAGTGAAAAGGAAAGTGAATTCAGGACAACTTTGCTGGAAAAGAAAAAATCAACTATTCTGGCTTCCTGGCTTGCGAATGTAAGAGATAAGGCCAAAATCGAGATTAATCAGCAATTCCTCTAATCGAAATTGCTGGGGTCCCAATTTCATCAAATCTACTGCGTCATCTGGTGTCTCGTGTAGAAAAACTACTACGAGACACCTTCTTCCTTGTTTCTCTAATAAACTCGAAAATCTCTCAATTTCGATTTAGATAATTTTATTCCCAGTCAGGCCTGAGATAGAGCTCGGTGAGCTGTTTCCTGGCCACTGAAGCAGGTGCTTCGGTCAGAGGGCAGGTAGCCTTCTGGGTCTTTGGAAAGGCTATGACATCACGGATTGTTTCACGGCCGGCCATAATCATCAGCAGCCGGTCAAGCCCAAAGGCTATG
>JAFDBU010000117.1 GCA_019313095.1 Deltaproteobacteria bacterium
ACAAAAAAAAAAAAACAATTACTGTTTATCCGCCATACAAGCAGTTTAATTATGATATTTAATAAGGGCCACAATGTAACACCTAATAAATATGAACCGATAGGTTGGGGTTTTGCCCAAATATTCGTTGGCCATTTTACTATAATCAGACAAAGGGTATCATTTAATATATATTCCCAATAAAACAGGCCCTAATTTGACAATAAACAATAATTTATAGTGTGTGTTTCCAAAATTAATTGAGCGTTTCCGCATTTTAAAAGATAAAATCTGAATTCGAACTATCGTTGGAGTGCCCAAACCATCACTAAATGCCTCATTGCGTCATACATATGCATAAAAATGACATTATTTGTCATATTTAGGGTTCTCATTTATATGCTAAAATACATACAAATTAATTGCTATAAAGAATAAGGAAATTAACAAAGTGACATATTTTGTCACATGCGGAATTCTTATTTCGCCATTTATTGCATTTTTTCCTTTTACTGAATGAAATTTTCATTTCAAAATATAGTCTCAGCCAATTTGGTATTTATTTACCAGTAAAAATTTGATTATATATGATTAGGGATTCTGCAATACTACAATATTTTCATATCTTGATTAGTTTCTGCTTTTTTGCCAAAATATATATTAGTTTTATGTTATAAAGAATAAAATTTGCAAGCAATTCAACGAGTGCAATAAGGAATTGCTTGAAGTTGAACTGCGGGCAGCTTTTAATGACAATTCACTTTCCTGAAAATGATAAAACATCAGAAATTACCTGATATTTAAATCGATTGTTTTGAATTTTCATACCGGGTTTGCCGCGATTACGCGTTTCAATCGTGTTGTTTGTGTGCCAAATGGTTGTATTGTTATAACTATCCAGAATAATAAGATATATTTTTCAATTCAGGGGATGTTTTCGATTACCCGACTGGGATATATATCTCCGTTCTATGGCATAGATAATACTAGATCACATTAACCATCAATCAGCTTGATTTAGGGTTTCAATTATGGTGGGTGGTGTAATGTATCGGTTACGGAAGATCGAAGAGGCAAATTATGATAAAGACGACGAGATTCCAGCTTGTTGTTTTATTAGCGACCATAACTATTATTACAAGCTTGTCCGGTGGAAAAACAGACAGTTCGCATCGGGCCCACCTGTACAGCTTCATCATGAAGCTGTACAGTCCTGATAAGACATCACAATAAGCAGAGTTACGCTATTCTGAGAAGAGAACTACCATGCCCACGTTGATCTTAAAGAGACTTAATCTCAACCCTGAAGACTAATATAAACCATTAAGCCCTGTACAGATAATCCTGAAGTTTCTTATTCTTACGGCCGTGAAATATCATGGGCTATGCCGTGACAGTCACCGCATTGAGTAAATTTTTCATGAATCTGGGTACTGTGCGGCTTGCCGTGGCAGCCCTGACATTCAGGCAGCTGGCCGTGCTGCGGGTGACACTTGGCGCAGGAAAAAGCTGAATGCTTTGTAATGTTGTCCCGCAACAGAGTATAAGCCTGCGCGTGGCAGCCGGCACAGACTTCCTTGGTCTGGTCTGCAGGATAGGATATCTTGAGAGGCGTGTGGACCGGGTGGCAGGCCAGACAATCAGGAGTTTCCAGGGCTGCCAGCGGGCTGTGATTCTCATGGCATTCAAAACATACCGGGATGCGGCCGTGTTTTTCAGAATGACAGGTGGAACATTCCTGCTCCGTGTGCTTGCTGACTTCGGCCTTAAGGCTTGCTGCTACTCCGTTATGACAGAGCTGACAACGGTCTTCCAGGTTGGCCGGGGCAGGAATGGATGCCAACGGCTGGTGCGGGTTATTATGACATTCAAGACACTGCAGGACAGGTTCCACGGTTCCATGGGGCGCGTCATGGCAGCTGGAACACTTGGGCATGATCTCAGCATAGTTTTCTCTCGCCGGGTTGTAAGCATGAAAGATCTCGTGGCATTCGGTACAAGCCACTGCCTGGTGTCTGGCACCGTTATCTTTAAGCCAGTTGTAATGGTTGGTATGACAGCGGGCACAGTCCTGCAAAGTGAGAGGTTCCACCACAATATCAGTATAGATTGACCCTTCCAAAGTTTCTGCAGCCGCAGATTGGCACAAAACCAACGCCATAGCCAAAGCAGCAAGAATGGTTATACTGGGTCTCTGGGGTACAACAAAATGATTTTCTTCCTTCAACATTTTGATCTCCTTTGTCTCCTTCCCCCTCATGTGCTTTTTACTTATTACTCTGTTGTTCAAAAAAAATGGCAGGAGGGCATTTTTAGAAAACCCTCCTGCCAGGTATTTACGTTATTATTTAACCAGGAAATGGGGACTCATATGACAGTCAACGCAATTAGGCATTTTCTGATGCATGGCAGGTGCATGCGGCTCACCATGGCAGGTCTGGCATTTCGGCACATTCGGATGCTGTCCCCGGTGACAAAAGGCACAGGTAAGTGTCTGGTGCTTGGTCGTCGTTTTTTCCATCTCTGCCCCAACCTCTTCATGACACGGCACGCAGAAGGAACGGGATGTTGTAATGGCCGGTTCTATCTGCAGCGGATGATGGGCCGGATGGCAGCCCAGACAGTCGCTGGTAACCTGACCGGCTGCATGCGGTTCGTGGCACGTGGAACAGTCAGGAATCTGGCCGTGTACCTCATGGCAGAAGGTGCAGGACTGCTCGGCATGGGCAGACTCGTAATTGGCGAAATCCTGGCCCGGTCCTTCGTGACAGGTGAGACACGGTTCCTTGATGTCATCAGCAAGGTGCAGAGCCAGTGGTTCATGCGGATTGGAGTGACAGGAGAGACAGTTCTCCAGTTCAAAATGCGACCTGCCCTCATGGCACATGGAACACGCCGGGATGACTTCCTCGCCCCATGGCGGGTGTTCCTGGTGGCAGTCCAGGCAGGTAACGGCAGTCTTGTGCTTGCCGCCGTTGCTGGCTATGGTTGCCGGTTCCTCCTGATGGCATTTGACGCAGTCAGTCACCTCAAGAGAAGCCAATTCTGCTTTTGCATCCAGAGCAAAAGCTGTCAACATCATTGTTCCAATGACTGCTGCGCATAAAAGAACAAACAGAGAATACCCTTTTTTATCGATCATGTTGCTACCCCTTTCTCCTGCAGAAAAAATTAATGTATACTTGGAATATCCTATCCAAAAATGAATGAATCGCTATTCATTATCAAATAAAGACAGGCTTTGTCAAGTCTAAATCATATGCTTTTTTTCATACATTGGAGCAACAGATCACCAGCCGACATGCTTCTGTCCCTATTGCAAAAAAATCTTTGCTGTTAAAAAAGAGAGGTATTGCATATCTTTATATTATTTTTGAATATCTGGAAGTACAGCAACCGCTAATTTTTTTTGCTTCTATGCTTCTATGCCTCTATGCCTCTGTGCCTCTGGGACTATCAATTAGCGATGAGCAGTCATGCTGTCTGTAACAAGTTCAATAAAATCTACTGTTACCTCTGCAGCCTGTACTATAAAAGGATTTTTGATATCGATTTCAGAGGCATGGGGACCGGCAGATTCATCATCATTCAATTCAGTCAGACTTTCAAGCGGGGGTTCTCCTTTGCTGAACCGCAGTTTGTTCTCCAGGTCCAGGCGCCATTGATCTGCCTCCTTGCTTTCCTGCAGTCGTAACGGTTCGGAAAGAGAAATCTCTTTTTTACTGCTCATCTCCTCAATCCGCTTTTTCCGTGCGAGGACATACTCATAATCGGGATTCAGTTTCATCCTTGAGATAAATTTTTCGTTCAACTTGGGCAGCAGATCCTTCATATTGTAATAGATCTGATAGGGTATCGAATTCACCTGGTCATAGGGCAGGGCTTCAGGCAGGGAGCTTTCGCCTATTTCTTCGGCGTTATAAACACTCGGATAGTCAAGATCGGCCAGAACCCCCTTATTCTGGGTGCTTTTACCTGAGATGCGATAATATTTTGCTGTGGTGGCTTTCAGCTGCCCTTTGGACAAAGGCAGCAGGGACTGAACGGTACCCTTGCCAAAGGTCTGCTCACCGATAATAATGCCCCGGTTGTAGTCCTGTATTGCTCCGGCAAAGATCTCCGAAGCCGAAGCGCTCATTCGGTTGACCAGTACAACCAGCGGTCCCGAGTAGGTTAATTTCGGGTCATGATCTCTGATTATGTCTATTCTGCCATTGGCATTGCGGACCTGGACTGTAGGCCCCAGGCCGATAAAAAGTCCGACCAGGCTGTTGGCCTCCTGCAGGGAGCCGCCGCCGTTATCGCGCAGGTCGATAACAATGCCCTGGACCTTCTCCTCTTTTAATTCTTTCAGAAGCCGTTGGAC